>WTHE01000447.1:0-8311 GCA_011523315.1 Candidatus Binatota bacterium | reverse complement strand
GCGGCCGGCCTGCCGTCGCTCGACCAGGCCGGGAATGTCCTGCGGCCGCTGACCGCAGTCCAGCTGTCGCTGCGTCTGCCGCCCACGGTCGATCCAGATCGGGCCATGACGTGCGTCAAAGCGCTGTTGGAGAAAGACCCGCCGTACGGCGCCACGGTCCGCTTTGAACCCAGTCTGGGCGCCTCGGGTTGGAACGCGCCGGCGCTCGCCCCGTGGCTGGAGCAATCCCTCAAGCGGGCTTCTCAGGAGTTCTTCGGCCGCCAGGCGTGCTATATGGGCGAGGGTGGCACGATTCCCTTCATGGGCATGCTGGGCGAGCAGTTTCCGCACGCCCAGTTCATGATTACCGGCGTGCTCGGCCCCCACTCCAACGCCCACGGCCCGAACGAGTTCCTCGAACTCTCGACCGGCGTAAAGCTGACCTGCTGTGTGGCCCGGGTGCTGGCCGATCACTATGCGACACATTGCGGCTGAAACGGGAGGTCTCAAATTATAAGAAAGGCAGCGCCGATAAGATGGGCGACAACTAAAGACTAGGCTGCCTCATCTTTGGCGTTCCGCTCTGCCTCCCTCCTGGCTTTTACAGACTTACTTCGATGCTATTCCCCCATCCATCAGTGAGGGCCGAGCTGGCAACGATATGTCGGACTTTCACAAGCATTTCCCTGTTGTGAGAAAACTTCATTTCGCCTCGGCGTTGGAGCTGGCCAGCGACAATGCCGGGGTGGACCTTATGGAGCAGGGCAAAGCCTCTAATCTTCCGCTTTGAAAACAAAGGCCCTTGCCTAATGATGAAGCTTTCAAGAGCCTTCCGAGAAACAAGAAAGTCTGCTGCAAAGCTATCTGCAAGTCTCTCAGATTCAGGCTTTTGGTCTGTTGAGAGAGCACCTTGACCAACAAGGTTCACGTCTATTACCCCCGGCTTCTCCAAGCCATCGCCATTTTTGACATGCCAAAGCTCATGCATCAGGGTGAACCAGAACCAGTCAATACGGTCGTACCGGAATGAAAGAGCAACCACCGGCGAATGCCTATCGAGCCAGAGGCAAATACCGTCTATGCGTGTTTTAGGAAGTGGCTCAACGACAACAAAACGAATACCTGCTTCCATCAAGATACGGGGAGCATGGCGTGCTTCTTCTTCTTCATGTTTGATGGCGTCCAGTTTCCCTAGACATGTCTTAAGTGACGCCTGGGAGAAGGGGGGGGTGTCAAGGGCCTCGGCAAGCTGACGCACGCGGAAGAGCCACGCGGTCTGGGTCGGTGTGGCATCTTCTTGAGCCAGAGGTTTTCTTGCTGCATGTGGCCACAGGGTCGGTTCCTGATCTAGGTCAGAAATGTGGTAGAATTCGCAGACTTGTTTTTCTACAACGTCGATGGATTCGGAAGGTTCAATCCAATGCCTCCGTATCATCTCCTTTATTGGAGCTTTCTCAAACAACCTGGCTCGCCTGACGACGCTATCGTCACGCGGCTTTGTTCGAGACAGCCGATAGGTACTTTCAAGGTTCATCCATAACTGTGCACCTGTTCCAAATGCCTCTCCCAACCCTTGCGCTGTCTCTGGGCTTATCGCTCGCTTGCCTGCTAAGATTTCATTAACAAGCTGGAAGGGACGCCCAAGAATTGCAGCAAGGTCAGTTTGCGTCCACCCACGGGCCTCTAGCTCTTCTTTGATGAATTCACCTGGGGGGAAAACCTCAGCTGGTACCCGCTCAGCCATAACCTCCCTTTCTTAGTGATAGTCCTCAACCGCCACCACCACCACAACTTTAGTTGGAGCTCGCTCGTCAAGTTCTAAGATCAGGCGCCATTGGTCATTGAGCCGCATGGAATATTGATGCTTTCGTTTGCCTTTTAGCTTTTCAAAGTGCAAAGAACGCATCTGGTAAAACACACGCTCATCGGGCGTATCTCGGATGAATTGTAAACGCTTCCGAAACACCCTTACTACTGCCTGGGAAAATCCTCCGTCAAATTTTGGGTCAGTTTCCAACCGATCCAACCGCCCATCACGAAACCGCACTTCCATCTGTCGCCAGATTAAAAGAGGGGAAGCCAAAAGTCAACTTCTATTAGCATATTATGTGTGATAATGTGCTTTCACATCCTGTCCTAATTTCAACGGCAGCGTGTCCTAATCAGGACAGTACCCAGCGCCCGGCGCGCGTTGCCTTGGTCCTGGATTTCGGTTAGGGGTAAGCCATCACGCAGGAAACCTGTCAACAGGTTCAGAAGGACAGGTTTCCGCTTTGAGGAGTTGTCATGGAAAGTCGTGCGCCGTCGCTTTTACCCGAACAGTTTGGCCCGCTGCAGGGCGTCCGGATTCTGTCAACCGGCAGTCTGATTGCCCAGCCGTATGCCGCCTCCCTAGCGGCCGAAATGGGCGCCGAGGTGATCCAGGTCGAACGCCCGGGCGAGGGGGACGCCGCCTGGCGACACTTGGGCATGCAACTGCCGACCACGGATGGCAGCGGCCAGGTCGCCACCACCTGGGTCCAGGAACGACGCAACGAGCTGTATACGACCCTGGATTTCAGTACCCCCGAGGGCAAACACATCTTCCTCAAGCTCATCGAGGCGTGTGATATCTGGATGGAGAGTTCCAAGCCGGGCTCGTACACCAAGTGGGGCCTGACCGATGAAGCGGTGCTGCAGACCAACCCCAAGATCGTCATCGCCCATGTGTCGGGCTACGGCCAGACCGGACATGCGGACTATCTGGGCCGGGCCTCGTACGACATGATCGGCCAGGCCTTCGGCGGACTGATGTACCAGACCGGGTTTCCCGACCCCGAGCCGCCGGTCCGGGCCAACCCGTGGACCGCCGACTATATTACCGCCCTGTTCTGTTTGTGGTCGTCGCTGTCGGGCTATATCTACGCCCAGCGGACGGGCAAGGGGCAGGTCATTGACGTCTCACAGTTCGAGTCTATCCACCGTCTCCTGTCGGGCACCATGGTCGAGTACTTTGCCAACGGCTTTGTGCGCGGTCGGTCGGGCAATAAGGCGACCGCGTTTCAGCCCTACGACGCCTTTCAGGCCAGCGACGGCTGGGTGGTGATCGGCGCGGTTGGACTGGCCGTCTTCTCGCGGGTGTGCCAGGCCATCGGCCTCGACCCGGAGGACGAGAAGTGGCACAACGCCAGCTCGGACGTGAACTCGATTGAGGGCATTGAGTTTGACGCCCTGCTGCGCGGCTGGGTGGCCGAGCGAACGGTGGCCGAGGTGGTGGAGTCCCTGAACGCCGCCCAGGTCGCCTGCTGCCCGATCATGAACAGCAAGGATATGGCCGAAGATCCCCACTACCAGGCCCGCCAGCTGCACGTCGAATGGGAAGACGGACAGGTCGGTAAGGTCAAGGGCACCGGGGTAACTCCGCTCTTTTCAGAGACCCCGGGCAAGATCTGGCGCGGTTCGGTGCCGGTCGGGCATGACAACGAAGCCGTCTACACCAGGCTGGCCGGGCTGAGTGCCGAACAGGTGGCCCAACTCAGAGACAAAGGGGTGATCTGAGGAGCGTCGCAGGCTCGGCATGCCACTGCTCGAAATCCACCAGCTGCGCAAGCGGTACGGCTCGGTCGAGGCGCTGAGAGGCATTACGTTCACGGTTGAACGCGGCGAGTTCTTCGGCCTCCTCGGGCCCAACGGGGCGGGGAAATCGACCACGATCAATATTCTGCTGGGCCTGATTCTGGCCGATGGCGGCTCCATTCGGGTGTTTGACACCGATTTTGCCGCCCAGCCGGTCGCCATCCGGCGCCGGATGAACGTCGCCGCCGCCCTGACCAGCATGAACGGGGTGCTGACGGTGCGTGAGAATCTGGGCGTGTATGGCCGTATCTACGGCGTCAAGAAGATCAAGACCAGAATCGACGAACTCCTGGAGCGGTTTGAGATTCGCGAGCTGGCCGATACCAAGCTCCAGTATCTGAGTTCCGGTCAGCACACCCGCGTCACCCTGTGCAAAGGCTTTCTGAACGATCCCGAACTGCTGCTGCTCGACGAGTGTACGGTCGGGCTTGACCCGGATATCGCCGAAAAGACGCGCCGGGCGCTCGAGCAGGTCCAGCGCGATAAAAAGACGACCGTGCTGTTTACCTCTCACAACATGAGCGAGGTGGAGGAGTTGTGCGGACGGATCGCCTTTTTGAGCAAGGGCGAAATCCTGCGGATCGATACCGCCGAGCGTATCACACGCCTGATTCCCCAGCAGATTCTCGAGGTCCGCTTCCAGCCCGGAACCGATCTGAGTCATATGGTGTTCGCCGACGGTGTGCCCCAAGCCGAACCGGGCGCGGCGAACAGCCTGCGCTTCAGACTTGACGACCCCGAGCAGCAGCTCGACCCGCTGCTGCGCCGGCTGGCCCGATCCGAGGCGCGGATCGTCGACCTCCAGCTCAAACGCCCAACCCTTGAAGACGTGTTCATCAAGGTCGCGCGGGGGGAACTCTGAGCCCATGCGCCACCGCTTCCGCCACGATCTGTCCTTCTCCCCGGCCACGGTGTGGGGCCTGGTGTATAAGTTCTACTGCATCTGTTATCGGAGCCTGGATCGGGTTTTCGATATCATCTACTGGCCGGTGATTTCGCTGCTGCTGTGGGGCTTCACCAGTACCTTTGTGGCCGAAACTTCGAGCCTGCCGGGGGTAATGGAGTTTTTCCTGGGCGGCGCGGTGTTGTGGAGTCTGTTCTGGCGCGCCCAGACCGATATCGGCACCTTCATTCTGGAAGACTTCTGGAGCCGTAACGTCTACAACCTGTTCGCCTCGCCGGTCACTCCGCTGGAGCTGTTCTGCGCGATTGGCCTGGTCGGGCTCATCCGGTGTATCATCAGCTTTGTGTTCCTGGGCGTGTTGACCTGGGCGTTGTACGCCTACAACATCCTGCACCTGGGCGGGCTGCCAATCGTCGTGTTCACCAGCGTACTGCTGCTGTTCGGCTGGGTCATCGGCATCCTGATCTCGGCCCTGATCTTTCGCTACGGGTTGCGCATTCAGGTTCTGGCCTGGTCGGTCGGCTTCATTATTCAGCCCTTCAGCTGTGTCTTCTATCCCCTGGACAGCATGCCGGGCTGGGTGCAGACGATTGCGGTGGTGTTTCCGACGACGCACGTCTTCGAGGGACTGCGCCACGCCATTGCGACCGGCGAACTGGCGACCGGCTCCCTGCTGACAGCTCTGGGGCTGGCCTTCGTCCTGCTGGTGCTGGCCCTGGGTTATTTTCAGTACGCCCTGCACCAGGCCAAAAAACGCGGCCTGCTGACCCGCTTTGAGATGGCCTGACCGGTCGTTTGCAGGCACAATGGGGCAGCTCTGACACCGCTGCCGGGAGGACACGTCATGCGTTTTGGTTTTCATCCCCTGAATCTCGGCCCTTTAGCTACCCTGGAGAGCATTGAGCGGATTGTGACTGCGGCCGAGCAGCACGAGCTTGACTCAATCTGGACCGGCGATCACGTCATCAACGCCACCAGTATTGCGTCGGCCTACCCCTACAGCCCGACCGGCACGTTTGCCCTGGGGGCAACCCAGCCGGTGCTCGAACCGCTGACCTTCATGGGCTTTCTGGCCGCCCGCACGACCAGGATCCAGCTCGGGGTGAGTGTCCTGATCGTGCCCTACCGCAACCCGGTCGTGGCGGCCAAAGCCATCTCCAGCCTGGACTATTTGTCCGGCGGGCGAACGATCATCGGGGTCGGCAGCGGCTGGATGAAGGAAGAGTTTGACGCGCTGGGCATGCCGTTTGAGCAGCGGGGGAAACAGACCGATGAGTTTATCCGTTTGTTCAAGGAGATGTGGAGCCAGCCCGAGCCGAAGTTCGAGGGCGAGTACTATCGGTTTTCCGGGATCACCTCCTATCCGCGTCCCGTCCAAAAGCCCCATCCGCCGGTGTGGGTCGGCGGCAACAGCAAACGGGCCATGCGCCGGGCCCTGGAACTCGGCAACGGCTGGCAGCCCGGCTGGTCACGGCCGGATCAGCTGCGGCAGGAGTTAGAGGATTTTGAGCGGGTGGCAGAACGGGTGGGCCGCGATCCCAAGAGCGTCGAGCTGTCCCTCATCCGTCCCCTCCAGATTGTCGATGAGGCCAGGGAGCCGCACCGTCCGCTGATCGGTACGCCTGAGCAGATTGCCGGGGACATCCGGGAGTATCAGCGGCTGGGGGTGAGTCACCTGGTGTTCAACTTTCGGACCAGCCACATGTCCGAGGCGGTCGAGACGGTCGAGCGTTTCGCCACCGAAGTGCGACCCCTGGTAGCGTAGTGGCCCTCGGTGTGAGGGATTTTCCATGCCGAGCACTCTGAAACAGACCGAGAGGATCAAGTACAAAACGGAGTCGCTCAAGCTGCTTATCCTTCTCATGCTTGCGATTGGTGGAGGGTCGCTGGGTATCGCCTTAGGCACGTTGACACCGGTACGGATTGTGCTGGCAGCCGTTGGTATTGTCTGCACGGCTGTGATCGTGCTAGGCGTAGTTCAGCATCACTGGACAATTGAGCGGCTCATTGAACACATCAAGGAGGAAGAGCCATGACGTTCCTGGAGTGGATGCCTTTGATCTTAGGAGTCATATTTTTTACGCTTGTCGGTATCGTCGCGTGGCAGCTCTCGCGCTGAACACGCTCCGTCGAGCGAGCCTGGCAACGCCCCCGCCACTCTTTCCTCCTCGGCACTTCTCCCTCGCCCACCGTCCTGTCCAATAAATGCTCGCCTGGTAGCGAAATCCTGAGACGGCTGACCCTTCCTCGCCGTTCCAGAACTTGGTATGTCCCCTCGGCATGGAGTCGTCCCCCCAGCGTCCTCGGATTATCGTTGTCGGTGCGGGCATCATCGGCGCTTCCATCGCCTTTCACCTGTCCCGGCGGCCGGTCCGACTCACCGTCCTTGACCGGGCCGAGCCGGGATCGGGAGCGTCGAGCCACTCGTTTGCCTGGATCAACGCCTCAGCGGGTAAGGAACCGGCCTCGTATCACGACCTGAATCGCCGCGCGGTCGATATGTGGGACCGGTTTGCCCGGAGTCTGGCCGCTGATGTCGGTCTGCGCTGGGGGGGCGAGCTGCGCTGGGCCACGACCCCGGCCGAGGCTGAGGAGCTGCGCGCGGCCGTGGCGGTCTTGCAGCGGCGTGGACACCACAGTCGGCTGCTGAACGAGGCCGAGTGTCAGGCTCTGGAACCGGGACTGCGGCTCGACCGCTTTGTGCTCGGCGCCCTGAGCCCCAACGACGCTCAGGTCGACCCGGCCAGGGTCATTCGGGCCTGCCTGGGGCAGGTGCGGGCCCAAGGCGGAACGGTCGAGGCGCACACCGAGGTGCGGGGCTTCAGGCTGGCCGGCTCGCCACCTCGGGTGACTGCAGTACAGACGGACAAGGGAGAGCTGGCGTGTGATCTGGTAGTTCTGGCGGCGGGGGTGGAAGCCACGCGGCTGGCAGGCCTGCTGGGGATTCATCTCCCGCAGCAGCGCAGTCCCGGGGTGGTGGTTCGGACCGATCCGCAGCCGCCGGTGTTAAAGCGGCTGGCCGTGCTGAATGCGCCAGCGCCAGACTCTGAACAGCCGGGCATCCATATCTGTCAGCGACCGGACGGCACGGTCATCATTGGTGAGGGCAGTCAGGAACGCCTGGCCAGCGATGATTCGCAGGCGCACGCCGATGCGCTGCTGGCCCGTGCAGTCGGCTATCTGCCGGCCTTGGCCGCAGCCCGCGCCCGTCCTCTGCCGGTCGGCTATCGTCCGATGCCGCTGGACGGCTATCCGGTTCTGGGCTTGAGCAAGGCCGTTCCGAACGTCTATCTGGCCGTGACCCACAGCGGGGTAACGCTGGCCCCGCTGGTCGGTGAATACGGGGCGATTGAGATACTGGACGGGGTGAGCGTAGACCTGCTCGCCCCGTACCGGGTGGAAAGATTCGGACAGTAGGGTCTGGACTCATAGCCAATAGAGGAGAATGGCGGCGAGGGTGACGGCGGCGCGGTAGTTGTGGGCCAGTTTGTCATAGCGGATGGCGTTCCGCGCCGTCAGATCGGTGCCCTCGGCGAGCAGCGTTTGGACAGCGGCCGGAGTTGCCTCGGGCATCCACTCTGTATCAAAGAACGACTGGGCCAGAGCCGGACGCGGAGAACCTGCTGCAAGACATAGGCCCAACAAACTACAAATGACGAAACGGCGCATGGGTCGGGTCCCTCTCTTCAGAGAGCGGGAGGCATCTTTCGCCTAGGGCTATAATCTCGTCGCTAGACGCGGAGGGGAGTTTTCTCCTTTCGCTGCGAGTCTCAGCCTCTATCGTTTCCAAGTCTTCTCCGGTAAGCCCCCCAG
>WTHE01000311.1 GCA_011523315.1 Candidatus Binatota bacterium | reverse complement strand
GGTCACCACATGACCGAAGCGGTCGAGGAGCTTGTCGGCAATCTCGTCATAGGTGCCGATGGTCACGAACTGCTCCAGCACCTCGTCGCTGATCTGGGCCGGCAGGTCTTCCCAGCGCTGCTGGCGCGACAGGAGCTTGCAGGTGTGGGTCAGCTCGGCCAGACCGAGGTGCTCAAAGGCGGCGATATAGCTTGGGGTCGAGGCGTAAAAGGCAATCCTGGCCCGTGCGTCACGAATCTTGGGCAGCAGTTCATCCTGGGTGGCGGCGGTGGCGACCAGGGGCTTCATGCACACCCGGAAGTCGTCCAGGCAGCGGCCCGTTCTGGCCGCCCCGGCGCGAACCTCGGGCAGCATGCGGTCGGCAATATACGCGGGGCTGCACACCGGGTGGGGCCGGAGCCCGTCGGCGACCTCGCCGGCCACGCGGCACATGAGCCTGTTCACCGCAGCCAGATGGATCGGGATGTGCGGTTGGGCAATCGGACCGGGATTGAACAGCGGCACCATCAGGTTGATGGTGTAGTGCTGGCCCCGGATGTCAAGCGGCGCGTCGGTCTGCCAGTGCGCCCACAGAGCCCGGACGGCGGCGATGTATTCGCGCATCCACGGCGCCGGCGCCGACCAGGGTATGCCGTAGCGGCGCTGAATATGGGCTCTGACCTGGGTGCCCAGCCCCAGCGTAAAACGCCCCTGGGACAGCTTCTGGAGGGTCCAGGCGCTCAGCGCGGTCACGGTCGGACTGCGCGGGAAGGCCAGCGCAACGGCCGTGCCGAGCCGTAGCCGGCGGGTTGCCTGGGCGGCCAGGGCCAGAATGACAAAGGGGTCGTCTTTGGTTTCCTCAACCACCAGGCCGGTGTAGCCGAGGCGCTCCAACAGCTGGGCATCGGCAGCGACAGCGGCCAGATCGAGCGGGGTTGCGGGCTCGCGCAGGCCCGGATCAACCTTGCCCAGCGGCAACAGGGTTTCGAGCTGCATGGCGTTCTCCTACCTGCATTCCCCCTCCTCCGCAAGCGTGAAGCAAGGGACTACGGGGCGAGCGAATCAGCGGCATCAAGGGCAACGCCTACCGCCTCGTCGTTGCCCTCGGCTATCGCTACGGCGCCATTTACATTCGCTTTGTCGGCACCCATCAGGAGTATGACACAATAGACGCGACAACGATCTAGGAAACCCACATGGATATCAGACCGATCAAGACACAAGCCGATTATGAAGCCGCCTTGGAGGAAATCGACCGGCTGTGGGGGGCAGACCCTGACTCTCCCCAGGGAGAGAAACTCGATGTCTTCATAACGCTGGTCGAGGCGTATGAAGAACAGCACCACCCGATTCCGCCCCCCGATCCTGTCGAAGCCATTCTGCATCGCCTCGACAGCCAGGGTTTATCCCGGCGCGATTTGGAGCCCTACCTCGGGTCTCGCGTCCGAGTCTCGGAAATCCTGAACCGGAAACGTGCCTTATCGCTGGCAATGATCAGAAGATTGCAGGCTGGACTGGGGATTTCGGCTGAGATATTGGTTCAGCCGTATAAGCTCCAATCGGCTCCATAGACGGGTATCTGCCAACCCCGCGTCACACGAGAAGAGCGGGGAACGTTCAGACCACACTCACGTGCAATCACGGGACGATAAGCCCCCGGAAACAGGAGGACGCCATGGCTGAGGCAAACGCAATCGTTCGGGACATCAAGGCCGCCTACCACCACTATATTGAGGTCTTCAACAGCGAAGATGCGGCCGCGTTTGTGGCCTGCTACGCCCATCCCCACGTCATGCTCAGCGGCGCGCAGGGGCTGACCAGCATCGAGACCGAGGCCGACCACCACCGGGTGTACCAGACCATCATGGACGGCCTGCGCGCCAGCGAGTGGGGGCGCAGCGACATCGACCGCCTTCAGGTCTTTCCCTACTCCGCGTCGCTGGCCCAGATCGTGGCCGACGTGACCCGCTACAAACAGGACGGAGCGGTTCTGGAGAAACTGCGGGCCACGTACATGTACCGTCGGGACGGGGAGAGCTGGAAGATTGTCTCCCTGGCCCTGGTCGAAGCCCCGTTCTCGGGGCCGGGCCAGAGCCGCTGAATCAGCTCCCGCCCGGCACCGGTCTAGCGCAGCACGAACTCCTGATAGCCGTTGGCGGCGGCTTCCTGGCATCTCTTGCGATATTCCGGGACGGTGTTGGCGTACAGCAGCAGGGCGCGCGCCTTGCCGGGAATATTCGCTCCCATGAACCAGGAGTCGGTATCGGTCAACAGCGTATGCGAGGCGATCTCGTTGGAGTGCTCGACCCAGGATTCTTCGGCCTCCGGGGTGGGGGCAATGCTTGACAGATTCTTGTCGCGCAGGTGGCCGATGGCATCGGCGATCCATTCCACAATCATCTCAGCGC
>WTHE01000162.1 GCA_011523315.1 Candidatus Binatota bacterium | reverse complement strand
CCAGGGATAAGACCCATATGCCGATTCCCCTGGCCCTGCAAAAAAGTGCCATGCGTGAGGCGTTCGTCCTGACCCTGCGCGGCCTCAAAAAAGGGCTGAGCGGCCACGCCCAATCCTGAGTTCCCGAACTGCCTCAGCCCTCGGTCTCTTCGTCCGTGGCAGCGACCGATTCCTCAACAGCGGCGGACAGCTCGTCCTTATGCTGGCGCAAAAACTGGGCCACGCTGGTGCTCGCCCGGAGCAGCATCTCCAGGTATGCGGTCTCCTCTCCGCTCGAGGCGGCTAGCGCCCGATAGTAGGCGCTCAGCGCAGCCAGCAAGTCCGACCGCTTGTCCGGCACCACCTCGAGCCGCTCGGACAGGCAGGCGTTGACCCCTTCGGCCAGGGCTTCGACCGTGGCCGAGTGCTCCTCGTCCATTTTGCTCGACAGCATCTCCTGCCATAACATTTCGACCGCATAGCGAGCGGCGTGCTGGCGTCGGAGTCCGGCGCTCAGCTGATACAGCTGCGTGGCCAGGGCCGAGGCATCAGCCGGGCGCTTGCGCGAGACCAGGGCGTTGGCTTTCATCAGCTTGGCGTGAAACTGGGCCAGACCCAGCTGCTCAACCAGGCGTGTGATCAGATCGGTAAATTCTTGGGCGTTCAGCTGCGCCACCGCGTCGTCCCTCCTCCTCATCCCGTTCGGGGCTGCCGGTGATGATGACAAAAAGCGCACCGGGCCGCAATCGGGCCGCCACCGCTCAGCTTGCACCCCGCAGCCGCTTCCGCTAAACACACCAGCATGGAGAATGGAGCGCGATGAAAGCCCTGGTCTTCTCTGCCGAGCGCCAGCGCAAGGCGGCTCCCGCCTATCTGCCCGGCCTGGCCAATCTGCGCCTGACCGATGTTCCGGTCCCCGACCTGCCCGACGACAACTGGGTTGTGGTCAAAAGCAAAATCGCCGGCATCTGTGGCAGCGACCTCGGCTTCCTGCGCTGGAAGTCGATGCCCTCGGCCGAGCCGTATTTTCAGCTGCCCATCATTCCCGGCCATGAATTATTCGGCGAGGTCGAAGCCGTCGGCAGGCGGGTGGCCACGTTACGGCCCGGCCAGCGCGTGTCCATTGACCCCAGCCTGGGCTGTCGAGAACGGGGCTTCAGAAAGCAGTGCCCGCAGTGCAAAGACGGCAACCCCGGGATCTGCGAGCATCTGGCTGAGGGCCGCCTCAAACCCGGCATTCTCATCGGCACCTGCCCGGACACCGGCGGCGGCTGGGGGGAATATTTTGTGGCTCATAGCCGCCGCCTGTTCCCGGTGCCGGATACGATTGGCGACGACGAAGCTTCCCTGCTCGAACCCTTCTCGGTCTGCCTGCGAGCCGTGCTGAACAACCCGCCCCGCAAAAGAGAGCGGGTCGTGGTCATTGGGGCCGGGACGATTGGACTGATGAATATTGCCGCGCTCAGGGCGGTTGAGCCGAGCTGTCGGGTGGCGTGTGTGGCCAAGTACCCGTTTCAGGCCGAGCTGGCCGGCGCCCTGGGCGCGGACGAAGTCATTGACGCCCAGCACGACGACGTGATGGAACGGGTCGGCGCTCTGGCCGACACGAAAGTCTACAAGCTGTCCGGCGGCGGAGCGATCCTGGCCGGCGGCGTGCGCCTCGTCTACGATACCATCACCAGTTCACTGACCCTGAACCAGGCCCTGCGGATGGTGCGCGGCAAAGGCAGTCTGGTCGTTCTGGGTCTGGCGGCGCTTCCCGAGGGCGTAGACTGGACCCCGGTGTGGATGAAAGAGGTGTCGATTGTCGGCAGCCTCACCTACGGGGCCGAGGTGTTTCAGGGCAAACGCGCCGACACCTTTGCCCGGGCGATTGAGCTGGTCGCCCGTCGCCGGGCGGACCTGACCCCGATTCAACCCCGCAAATATCCGCTCGATCAATACCGGCAGGCCCTAGGCCAAGCGGCCAGAAAAAAGAACTCGGGCGCAGTCAAAATCTCGTTCGTGCCCGCAGACGTGTGACCCACTCTCCATGATCGGCCCCCGGACCACGACGCCTCCAGCCGCCCTCTCGTGCGGCTGACCGTTTGTATGCGAGACACAGACCTCTCCGCCCTCGAGTTTGACGCTGTGCTCCAGCTGCTGGCCGACTGCGCCGTGTCCGCGTCCGGCCGGGAAGCCTGCACGGCAATTCGCCCGGCCACCGACCCGCAGCACGTCGAAGAAAACAGCGAGCGAACCTGGCAGTTTTTCCGCCTGCTTGAGGAACAGCTCAGCCTGCCCCTGCATGAGTTTCCAGATATCCGACCAACCCTGCGAGCGGCCAGCCACGTCGGGGCGGTTCTTGACGGTCCACGGCTGCTTGAGATCCACACCACGCTGGCCGTATCACGCCAGTTGGCCCAATTC
>WTHE01000614.1 GCA_011523315.1 Candidatus Binatota bacterium | reverse complement strand
TCCATACCATGCAGGACAGACATCGACTTCGCACCGCTCTTGACCTCAACAGGGATGAGCTGCGAGCCACGTTGCAGGACAAAGTCAACCTCGCGCGCTCCGTCTCGCCAGTAATGAAGGCGCAGGTCGGTCGTCGCGGTATTGAAAAGGTGCGCGCCGACCGCACTCTCGACCACACGTCCCCAGAAGCTGCGGTCCGCCTTGGCCTCCTCAAAAGAATACCCTGACCCGGCCGTCATCAGGGCCGTGTTGAGCACGCACAGCTTGGGACTGCCTCTGCGTCGATGCGGCTGGCTGGCATACTTCGGTAAGCCAACCAGCAGGCCGGCACTGGACAACAGGTCGAGGTAGCGCGCCAGGGTCGTTGTGTTGCCGGCGTCCTGGAGCTGGCCCAACATCTTGGTGTAGGACAGGATCTGCCCGGAATACGCCCTGCCCAGTTCAAACAGACGTTTCAACAGCGCCGGCTTGTCTACCCGAGTCATGGCCAGCAGGTCTCGTTCGATATTCGGCTCAACCAAAGCACCAAGAATATAGTCGCGCCAGCGGTCTGGCTCCCGAATGTAGCGAGCCGCACCCGGGTAGCCACCAAAATAGAGGTAGGTCGGCAGGTCGAAGCCAAATGCGTCGGCCATTTCTGTGAACGACCAGTGGGTGACGCGGATGGACTCAAAACGGCCGGCCAGACTCTCATGCAGTCCAGATTGCAGAAGCAACGGGGCCGAGCCCAGAATGACCACGTGCAAGGGACAGCCTCGGGCGCGGTCGGCGTCCCACAACCCTTTGACGGTCTCCGACCACCGATCAATCTTCTGAATCTCATCGAACACCAGCACGAATCCGCCCAAGTGTTCCGCTTCAAGGCGGGCTTCCTCCCAGTGACGCACCAACCACTCCACGTCTCGGACATGTGGCGGACGAAAAGTGGTCTCGGCCGTATCGGATGGGACGCGGGAGGTAGACGAGTCGGGTTCGTCAACCGCCAGGTAGTGGCTCCTGAGCTCGACCCGCCCAAGTGCCTGGCGCGCGATAGTGGTCTTGCCGGTTTGACGTGGCCCGAACAGGGCGATGAGGTGGTGGGGCTCTTCGCTCAGCCGGTCAATGAGCGTGGAGACCTGGGAGCGCTGAAAAGACGTCATGTAGGAAGAATTACGCTATTGAGTAAAAATACTCAATAGCGTAATCAAATCTCAGGTCGCGTTGCTTGTCACGAATGTTCTTTCAGCTTCGGGTGACTGCGGGGCGGCTCTGCTTTGCCTAGGCATTGCCCGCCTGCTTTTCCACAAAGCGGTCTATCAGCCGCCGGGCAATGCTGATCCGGCCCGGGATGGACGGCAGCGCGTCGGCGCTGAACCAGCCGGCCTCGGCAATTTCGACCGGGTCGGGCTGGATCTCTCCGGCGAGGTACTCGGCGCTAAAGCCCAGCATCAGCGAGTTCGGAAACGGCCACGGCTGACTGGCCACATAGCGCACCTTGCCGACCGTGATACCGACCTCTTCCCGGACCTCCCGCACCACGCACTCCTCAATCGTCTCGCCCGGTTCGACAAAACCGGCCAGGACGCTGTACAGGCCAGTGGGAAAATGCGCCGAGCGGGCCAGCAGCAGCTTGTCGCCCTTCTCGACCGCCATGATGACCGCGGGCGACAGACGCGGGAAATTCATCAGCTTGCACTCGCGACAAGCCTTGGCCCGCTCATTGTCCTTGGTATAGGTCTTGCTGCCGCACCGGCCGCAGTACTGGTGGTTACGGTCCCACTCCACAATCTGGACCGCCCGACCGCCCAAGACGAACAGGTCTTCGTCCAGCGAGCCGTACACCTGGCGCAAGTCCTTGAAGTCCATACCGTCGGGAGCCGTGTCTTCCGCCACGTCCACCGCGTAGCACGGCCGTCCCTCGTAACGGCCGAGATAGTACTGCTGCCTGGCGGTCAGGCCCAGCTCGGTAAACCGCTCGGTGTACGGGACCGCCAGCTCAGCGTCGGTGACCCGCACCAGCAGGCGGTTGCGGTGAAAGCCAAACCACCACGCCGGCCCGGATATGCCCGACGGAGGAGTGACCTCGGAAATGAACGATTTCTTCATGCCAAACATGTGCTGTGCCATAGCTGGGGGTCCTCTCGTGTGCGTGCGGGTCGTCCGAGCATAGCAAACACGGCCGGCGCTGTCCCCGCCCGCCCGATCCTTGAGTTGTGCCGGACGCCCGGCTATGTAGAGGGCACTCAGGCCTGCGGAGCAGGAGGAAGCCATGCAGTCACTCAAAGATCAGGCGTGTATCACGGGGGTTGGAGAGACCGCCTACACCCGTGGCACCGATAAAAAAGAGTTCAGCCTCATGCTGGAGGCGTCGATGCACGCGATTGCCGACGCCGGTCTCAGCCCCCACGA
>WTHE01000459.1 GCA_011523315.1 Candidatus Binatota bacterium | reverse complement strand
GTCGCAGAGCGTGGCCATGGTCGATCTTGACGAGGGCAAGCAGGTCACCAGCTTCCCGCTGTCCAGCGATACCGAGCTGGTCCGGACCATGGCGATTGACGTCAACGCCCAGGGCAACCGGCTGTTCATCCACGAGATGCCGCTGCAAAAAGAGCTGGGCAGCTACACGGCGCTCGACAACCGTATCCGGGTCATTGATCTCGATACCCAGCAGACGCTGCTGACCTTTCCCGCTCCCCGCCAGGTGATGTCGCTGGCCACCTCCAAAGACGATACGCGGCTGTACATCTTCAGCGTCGGCCAGGATATTTTTGTGTACGATACCGAAACCGGACAGCGGCTCGACAGCCTGCCGCTGCTGAATCGGAATCTCACCGGGGTTAGTCGAACCGATGGTCTGCCGCTCGGCAACCCGTATCAGGAGCACGGCCACCTGGTCTCTTTTGGCGCGTTTGTGGCCGACACGATTACCGGACAGACCACGCTCGGCATCGCCTCTCTGGACCTGAACGAGGACGAACCCGAGGTCGAGGTGGTCGAGTTGCAGCCCTTCAGCCCGGAGTTCTATGTGCTGACCGGGGCTCTGTCGCCCACAACCAGAAAAGCCTATTTCGCCTATAACCGCCTGTGGCGGGTTGATCTGCAAACCCGTCAGATCGAGAAGAGCCGCCCGCTGCCCAATACCTATTTCATGCCCTTCATCCATCCTGAGGGCAAAAAGATATACTGTGGCAGCAACTGGCACGACGTGGCGGTTTTCGACGCCGAAAGCCTCGAACTGCTGACCAAGATTGAGCTTGGCGCCACCCAGACCGGCGGGGGTAATGTCCTGCGCTTCGTACAGCGCTAGGGTGCGCCTGCCGACTGTCTCACGGCCGTTTCGCCTCGCGTTGTGACGAGAAGGATGTCTTCGTGCCGACCGTCTCCCGCCGGAAACTGCTCCAGACGACCGGGGCGGCGCTCGTCCTGGCCCGAGCCGCAACCGCTGAGTCGGCCGCGTCGCCTGCGGCGTCGCCTTCCTTTGCCTCGGTGGTCAAACGCCGGGCAATGATCCGCGCCTATACGGCCGAGCCGATTCCAGAAGAAGTTGTGCAGCGTTTGCTCGAGTATGCGGTGCGCGCGCCCAGCGCGGGCAATCTTCAGCCCTGGGAGTTTGTTCTCGTCCAAGACCCCGAGGTCCGCGCCCGTCTGGCCAAGGCGGCCCTCGACCAGACCTCGGTGGCGACTGCGCCGCTGATTATTGCGACCTGTGCCGATACCCAGCGCATGGGACAACGCTATGGCGGTCGGGGGAATTTCTACAGTCTGGTCGATACCGCGTTTGCCTCCCTGCTGATTTTGCTCGGCGTGGTCGAGCAGGGCTTGGGCGCCTGTTTTGTTGGCGCCTACGATCCGGTCCAGGTCGTAGACATTCTGGGGCTGCCCGATCATGTGCGACCGGTCGGTCTGATCACGATTGGCTACCCGGCCCAGCGACCCGCTAAACCGCGCACGAAGAAAATTCCCCTCCAGCGGCTCATCCATCGCAACACCTGGCAGGCAAAATAAGCGCATCCAAGGAAAAGACTGTTATGGCTTACGATCTGCTACTCAAGGGCGGGGAAGTCATTGACCCGGGCTGGCCGTTTCGGGGCAAGGCCGACGTGGCGATTCACAACGGCACGATTGCTGCGATCCAGCCGGATATCCCGGCATCCGAAGCCGTGCGGGTCCGGGATGTCAGCGGCGGGCTGGTGTGTCCGGGCCTGATCGATCTGCACGCCCACGTCTTTGTCAACGCCCACGACATGGGGAGCGAAACCGATCAGCGCTGCGCGGCAAGCGGAGTGACGACGATTGTTGACGCGGGCAGCGCCGGGTCGGCAACTTTCCCCGGCCTGCGTCAGTCGGTCGCCGACCGCAGTCAGGTGCGGCTGCGGTGCTTCGTCCACCTGTCGGCCCTGGGCCTGATTCACCTGCAAGTCGGAGAACTCATGCACATGGCCTACGCCGACCCCGAGGGCTGTGCGCGCACGATCAGCGCCAATCGCGACCTGGCCATCGGGGTCAAGCTGCGCTTCAGCAACAATGTCGTGCCCGACTCGGCCGGTACCGAACCGCTGCGTCTGGCCCGCCAGGCGGCCGACATGGCCGAGGTGCCGCTGATGGTCCATATCACCGATGCCCTGCTGCCGATTCCGCACATCCTGTCCTTTCTGAAACCGGGCGATGTGGTCACCCACTGTTTTCACCGCTATACCCACGGGATTATGGGGCCGGACAAAAAGGCGATCTTGCGGGAAGTCTGGGACGCCCAAAAAGAGGGGATTCTCTTCGACTGCGCCCACGGCCGGATGCATTTCCCCTTTCCGTTTGTCAAGCGGGTGCTGGACGCCGGCTTTTATCCGGATACGATTGCCACCGACCTGACCCTGGGCAGCGCCACCAGGGGGCCGGTGTTTGACCTGCCGACGACCATGTCCAAGCTCCTGAATCTGGGTATGAGCCTGGAGGATGTCATTGTCCGTACCACGGCCAACCCGGCCCGGGCGGTGGGTGAAGCCGGGCGGATCGGGACGCTCAAGCCCGGCGCCGTGGCCGATGTGGCGGTCTTGCGCCTGGAAGAGGGCGCGTTCGATTTTGTCGATACCGACCAGAATCGTATGACCGGACGCCAACGCCTGGTGACTCAGCTGACGGTCAAGGACGGACGGATCTGGTATCAGCAGCGGTCGGCCGCCTAGGACAGCGCGGCCGCCACGAGTGTTGGACAGCGTACTGAGGAGGAGCCTATGGCCGGCAAACATTTTGAGGAACTGAACGTCGGAGATATCTTTCACCATCAGCCGGGACGAACGATTACCGAGACCGACAACCTGTTGTTCACAACCATGACCATGAACCCCCAGCCCCTGCACCTGGACGCGGAATTTTCCAAGAAGGCCGAGTTCGGCCAAAGGCTGGTCAACAGCCTGTTCACCCTGGGTCTGACCGTCGGCCTGTCGGTCGGCGATACCACCCTGGGCACGACGGTCGGCAATCTCGGTTTTGAAGAGGTCAAGTTTCCCAAGCCGGTCTTCATCGGCGACACCCTGTATGCCGAGACTGAGGTGGTGGACAAGCGCGAATCCAAGTCACGCCCGCAGTGGGGCATTGTGATGTTCGAGCACCGGGCCACCAACCAGCGGGGCGAGGTGGTCATGCGCTGCCGACGGGCCGGCATGCTGCGCAAAAAAGAGGCGGCCGTGAGCTGAGCGCGCTGACGACCGCAGGTACAGCCATGATCGGCATTACCAGCTGTGGCTACCACGTTCCTTTTTATCGCCTGGAACGCGAGAAGATCGGCCACGCCTGGGCGCGGCGTCCCGGCCGGGGCGAGCGGGCGGCAATTTACTTTGACGAGGACGCGCTGACCCTGGGCCTGGAGGCGGCTCAGCGCTGCCTTGAGGACACGGGCAAGACCGACATCGACGGCGTGTATTTTGCCTCGACCTCGGCTCCGTTCCGCCAGCGTTCTGCAGCCAGCTTTCTGGCCGCAGCCTGCGACCTGCGACCGGAGTGCGAAACCGCCGACTTTGGCGCCAGCCTGCGTTCGGCCCTGACCGCTGTGCGGGCCGGTCTGGACGCCGTCGGCAGCGGACGCCTGTCACAGGTCTTGATCGCCGCCGGCGAGGTGCGCGACGGACAGCCCGGCGAGGGGCAGGAGGACTGGTTTGGCGATGCGGGCAGTGCGGTCACGCTCGGCCGTGAGGGCGTGATCGCCGAGATTCTCGGCACAGCCTCTCGGGCTGACGATTTTCTGGACGAATGGCGGCGCGATAGCGACGCTTTTATTCAGACCCAGGCGTCGCGCTTCAGCTCTGAGCGGGGCTATCAGGCCAGTGTGGTCGCCGTCGGCAGGCGGCTGCTCAACACCCTCGGGCTCCAGGCCCAGGACTGCGCCAGGCTGATTCTGCCCTCCCCGGACGGCCGGGCGCATACTGGTGCGGCCAAAAAGCTGGGCTTTCAGGATGCCCAAATCCAGGATCCGCTGTACGGTCAGGTCGGGGCGTGCGGCAGTGCGGCACCCTTGCTGTTGCTGGCGGCCGCCCTTGAGAGCGCCAGTCCCGGAGACCGTCTGATGCTGCTGGGCTACGGCGATGGAGCGGACGGCTTTGTGTTGCGGGTGACCGAAGCCATCACCAGCAGGACTCCCGCCCAGTCCGTGTCCGATCACCTGAGTGAGAAGCGCCTGTATCCCTCCTACCAGATCTTCAAGAAGATGCGAACGTATTACGCCGAGCACGAGGACGGTCCCGAGCTGTCGAACGTGTTTCTGGCCAAAGAGGACAAGCAGAACGTTCGGCTGTACGGCTCGCAGTGCCCGCGCTGCGGCGCGAAACAGTACCCCATCACCCGCATTTGCATTGCCTGCCACAACCACGACTCCATGCAGGACGTGCCGCTGGCCCGCAGCGGTCAGGTCTTCACCTTCACCCGAGACCATCTGTATCAGGCTGCGGATTCCCCAACGATCATGAGCGTGGTCGATCTGGACGGGGGCGGCCGGCTGTATATTCAGATGACCGATGTGGACCCCGAGGACGTGCGGGTCGGCGACAGCGTCGTCCTCAGCCTGCGGCGGCGCAAAGAAGGGCCGACCATGCACCACTACTACTGGAAGTGCCGCCCGGCGCGCTAGGCTTTTCTTGCCCGAGGCGGGTCGGGATGGTACAAGGGGCGGACCCGACAGCCTAAGGAGGACGTATGAAAGCTGGCGTGTTTATGATGCCTTCGCATCCCCCCGAAAGAAGTTTCTACGACGGCCACCAGTGGGATCTCGACCATTTGGAACTGGTCGATCAACTCGGGTTTAACGAGGCCTGGCTGGGCGAGCATTTCACCGCGCCGTGGGAACCCAACCCCGCTCCTGACCTGCTGATTGCGCAAGGCCTGCAACGCACCCAGCACATCAAACTGTGTCCGGGCGCCCATCTGCTGCCCTATCACCATCCGGCCGAGCTGGCCCACCGTGTCGCCTTCATGGACCACATCGCCCAGGGACGTTTCATGTTCGGGGTGGGGACGAGCGGCCTGCCCAGCGACTGGAAGCTGTTCAACGTCGATGGGGCGGGCGGTGAGAACCGACGCATGACCAAGGAAGCCCTGGACATTATTCTCAAGCTGTGGGCGAGCGAGGAGCCTTTTGAGTTCACGGGCGAATACTGGACGGTCAACCGCATCGACACCATGCTGGACACGCTCAAGTTCCACATCAAGCCCTTCCAGCAGCCCCACCCGCCGATTGGGATCGCTGGTCTGACCCCCGGCTCGGACACCCTCAAGATGTGTGGCGCGAGCGGTTTCATGCCGATGAGCGTCGCGCTCAGCAACGGCTACCTCAAAACCCACTGGCAGGCGGTTGTCGAGGGAGCCGAGTCTGCCGGCCGGACGCCGTCCCGTAGCGATTGGCGCGTGTCGCGCGAGGTGTATGTCGCCGAGACCGACAAGGAGGCCAAGGACAAGGCCATCAACGGGATGCTGGGCCGCGCCTATGCCGAATATCTGCTGCCGCTGTTCAAGTCGTTTGGTATGGTCAGTCTGTTCAAGCACCATCCCGAAGTGCCGGATTCCGATGTGACCATGGAGTACCTGGCCGAGTATGTGTGGCTGGTCGGCTCGCCCCGGACGGTCACCGACAAGCTCGGCGCCATGGTTGACGACACCGGCGGGTTTGGCTGTCTGCTGGTCCTGACCTTTGATCAGCTGGAGAACAAGGAGGGCTGGGCGAACTCGCAGCGTATGCTGATGGAAGAAGTTATGCCCAATTTCCCGGATTGAGTTCAGGTTGGCAGGGTCTGTCCTGAAATGCGTAAGTCGGGAGCAGCGGCGGCGGGAAAACCTCCCCAATTCAGACACGGGATACGCGTGACCGAGAGGGAGAAAGCTCTTTGGCTTTTGCTGGAGAGGACACTATGGAACAGCAAACCACCGCTATGTGGGCGCAGGTCGGTGTGGGTCTATTACAATGCCTGCTGATTGCGGGAGGCTTGTGGCTGATGAGCCGGACCGGAGAGCGCCGCGACCGTCAACTCGACATCATGGAGGCCGGTCAGCGGGAGCAGGGCGAAGCGTTAGGCAAGATCGGCCGGGCGCTTGACCGCCAGGGCGCTGCCCTTGAACGTCAGAGTGAAGTGTTGGCCGAGCTGTTACGGCGCAGCGCGTAACCGCCGCCAGTCCCCCGGCCGGCTGAACATCTTTACCCAAAAAGGCACATCGTCCTGCTTTGGCTTCGAGTCTCAAAGACGAAAACCGCACGCCTGGACGGACGACCGACTCGAAGCGTAGCTCAGGCGCTGTGCGCCTTCCTTGAGGGCGTGTGAGCGATGCCGAGCAAGCCGTCTATGGACAGATCTTCATCACTGTTGGCATTGAGATGTCTCCTCACAACACGCCTTTGGTCGATAAGACGCCCTTGACTCGCGGGTCATGGGCGACCGCACTGCCCAGCGCCCGGGCAAATGCCTTGAAGGCGGCTTCGATGATATGGTGCGGGTTGCGGCCCTGGGCCATGTTGAAGTGCAGGTTCATGCCCAGCTGGTTGCTGAAGGCGAGAAAAAAATCGTGGACCAGTTCGGTCGCAAACGTGCCGATCCGTTCCTGCTGGACAGACAGGTTGTAGGCCAGAAAGGGCCGTCCGCTGAGATCGACGACGCAGTTCACCAGGGCTTCGTCGAGCGGCACGCTGGCTTCGCCAAAGCGGCGGATACCGCGCTTGTCGCCCAGCGCAGCGCGAAACGCCTCGCCCAGCGCCAGGCCGACATCTTCAACCGTATGATGGTCGTCGATCTCGATGTCGCCCGTGGCCTGGAGTGTGAGGTCGAAGAAGCCGTGCCGGGTGAACAGCTCCAGCATATGGTTGAGAAAGGGCACCCCGGTGGCAATCTGGTACTGGCCGCTGCCGTCAAGCTCAAGACTGAGCCGAATGTCGGTTTCGTTTGTTTTGCGGTGCAGGTCTGCGCTGCGCTGCGCCACTGCTGTTGCCGGCTGTGTCATGCTGGCCTCCGTTGAGACGATAGGCAATGGCCCGGCCGTGGGCTTCCAGGCCCTCCATTGCGGCCAGACGCAAAATATGCGGACCGAGCCTGTGCAGGGCCGGAGCCGATGCCTCGATAATACTGGTTCGCTTGAGAAAATCGTACACGCCGAGCGGCGAGGAGAAGCGTGCCGTCCCGCCGGTCGGCAGGATGTGATTCGGCCCGGCAATGTAGTCGCCAAAGGGCTCGGTGGAAAGGGAGCCCAAAAAGATGGCGCCGGCGTGACGGATGTCTTTCAGCCACGAACGCGGGTTCCTGACCAGCAGCTCCACGTGTTCCGGGGCCAGGGCGTTGGCCAGCCTGACGACCTCGGCACGGCTGCGGGCGACGATGACCGCGCCGTAGCGCTTGAGCGAGGCGGCGGCAATGTTGCGCCGTTTGAGTGTGGCCAGCTGGTCTTTGAGCGCCTCGACAACCGCCTCGGCCACACGGGACGAGGTCGTCAGACACAGCGGGGCGGCCATCTCGTCATGCTCGGCCTGGGACAGCATATCGGCCGCGACATAGCGGGCTGAGGCTGTGCTGTCGGCAATCACCAGGATCTCGCTCGGACCCGCCACGCTGTCGATATCGACCTGGCCATAGACCAGGCGCTTGGCCGTGGCCACGAAGATATTGCCCGGTCCGACAATTTTATCGACGCGGGGAACGGTCTGGGTGCCGTAGGCCAGGGCGGCAATGGCTTGAGCCCCGCCTAGCCGAAACACCGTGTCAGCCCCGGCCAGACGTGCCGCAGCCAGGACGCCCGGTTGCAGGCCGGACTGATCGCCGTCCGCCTTCGGCGGTGAGACGACCACGACCTCTTCCACACCGGCGACCTTGGCCGGGATGATGTTCATCAGCACCGAAGACGGGTAGGCGGCCTTGCCGCCCGGGACATACACCCCGACCCGTTCCAGAGGGGTAATTTGCTGGCCCAGGCCGACGCCCAGGCGGTCGGTATAGTGCCATGAGGATTGGCGCTGCTTGCGGTGAAAAGCGGCAATTCGTCTGGCTGCGGTCTGCAAAGCGGTGCGTTCGGAGCGGGGCAGGGCGGCCAGCGCCGCTTCGCACTCCTGGTCGCTGACGCGCAGGCGGTCGGGACGCAAACGCACCCGGTCGAATTTCCTGGTGGCGGCGAGCAGCGCCCGGTCCCCCCGGCGTCTGACATCCCCCAGGATCGCTCGCACCTCGGCTTCGACCTGACTGCTGGCCTGCTCGCCTCGGCTGAACAGCCTCTTCAGGCGGCGGTCACAGGCCGGATCTGCGGTGCTGAGCAGGGGAACCGTCATACGACCGTGCGTCTCCGTTCTTCCGCCGTGCCGTCTTTTTCGGCGCTCACCCGCCGAATATCCGCCCCCAGCTGGGAGAGTTTTTCTTCGATCTTTTCATAGCCCCGGTCCAGGTGGTAGACGCGCGAGACCTCGGTTTTCCCCCGTGCCGCCAGACCGGCCAGAATGAGGGACACGCTGGCCCGCAGGTCGGTGGCCATGACCGGCGCACCGCTCAGCATGGCCACGCCGTTGACCGCAGCCGTGTTGTGGCGGATGTGGATATCGGCCCCCAGGCGGGTCAGCTCCTGGGCGTGCATGAAGCGATTCTCGAACACCGTTTCGGTTATCAGGCTGCGGCCGTCGCCCAGGGTGAGGAGAGCCATCATCTGGGCCTGGAGGTCGGTCGGGAAGCCCGGATACGGCCAGGTGATGACATCAACCCGACTCGGCCGTTCGTCTCCTGTGACGGCAATGCCGTCGGCCTCAATCTCCAGCCCGATCCCGGTCGCCCGGAGTTTTTGCACAAAGGCGTCGAGGTGCTCGGCCCGTGCCCCGCGGACAAACACCTGGCCCGAGGTCATTGCCCCGGCAATGAGGAAGGTACCGGCCTCGACCCGGTCGGGAATAACGCGCTGTTCGGCGCCGTACAGACGGGCGACGCCGTCAATGCGGATGACCGGGCCGCCGGCGCCGCTAACCCGCGCGCCCATCGCGTTCAGCAAGGTTTGTAAGGCGACAATTTCGGGCTCGCAGGCGGCGTTTTCAATCTGGCTCGGGCCGTCGGCCAGCGTAGCCGCCATCATCAGGTTTTCGGTGGCGCCGACGGACGGAAAATCCAGGCTGATCCGGGCGCCGCGCAGGCGGCTGGCCGTGGCCTCAACATAGCCTTCTTGCAGGCGGATCTCGGCGCCGAGCTGTTGCAGGCCGGCCAGGTGGATATCGACCGGTCGGGTGCCGATGGCGCAGCCGCCGGGCGTCGAAACCCTGGCCCGGCCAAAACGGGTCAGCAGCGGACCCAAGACCAGAAAAGAGGCGCGCATGGTCTTGACCAGCTCATACGGGGCTTCGAGGTGACGAACCGACGGGGCGCGTAGCACGACCTCGTTATCGTCCCGCCACTCCGCCTCAACTCCCAGCTCGGTCAGCAGGTGCAGCGCAGTCCGAATATCGACTACCCGAGGTATGTTTGTGAACCGGCACTCTTCTTCGGTAAGCAGGGCGGCGAATAAAAAGGGCAGGGCCGCGTTTTTTGCTCCGCTGACCTCAATCTCTCCGTGGAGAGGCCGACCTCCGCGTATGATAATCTTATCCATCTCCTCTTCCTCCTCCTCGTTGCCTCTCGACCGGGCTGTGTCGGCGGACGCTGACAACGCGCGACAGGCCGGCATAGTCGTAGCTGAGCCTACACTCGCTCAAATTGTCCTGGCTCCTCGCCATCCGCATCACGGCTTCACTCTGGGTGGAGCCGATCTCCATCACCAGCCAGCCTCCAGGTCGCAGCTGTACCGGACAGTCTTGCAGCAAGCGGCGATAAAAATCCAGCCCATCCTTCCCTCCGTCCAAAGCCAGGCGTGGCTCCCAGTCGCGGACTTCGGCCTGTAGGGTGGCGAACTCAGGCCCGGCAATATAGGGAGGATTGCTCACAATCAGGTCAAAGGTAGAGGCGGCCCGGTGCGGATGCCCCTCAAGCCGCTGCCGCATATCGGCCCGCATGAAAGTCATCCGGCCGGCCACGTTGTGAGCGACCGCATTGGTGCGCGCGACGGCCAGGGCCTCGGCCGACACGTCGCAGGCCCACACCCGAGCCTGGGGCAGCTGGCTGGCGAGTGCAACCGCAATACACCCGCTCCCGGTACCCAGGTCGAGGATCCGAGGCGCGGGGCAGGAGCCAAGCAGCTCCAGGGCAAGCTCGACGACCCGCTCGGTTTCGGGACGCGGAATGAGCACGTGGCGGTTGACCGTGAACTCCAGCGACCAGAACTCCTGCACGCCGGTGATATACGCGACGGGCTCGCGCTGGGCGCGGCGTTTGAGGGTGTACCAGAAGGCGTCGCGCTGGCGCGGTGCGGGCGAGTCGCGCAGGTACAGCTCGGTTCTGTTGCCGCCCATCGCATAGGCCAGCAACACCTCGGCGTCGAGACGCGGGCTCGGAATGTCATGCCCGACCAGGAAGGCGGTCGCATCGGCCAGAAGGTCGGCCAGGCAAGACGCGCGGGCGAGTCGGGCTGGCATGGGACGGCTCAGCCGGCAGCCTTGAGCGCCTCGGCCTGGTGGGACGTGGTGAGCGCGTCCACGACCGGATCGAGCTCGCCTTCCAACACCCGTTCCAGGGTATGCAGGGTCAGGTTGATCCGGTGGTCGGTCAGCCGCGACTGCGGAAAATTATACGTCCGAATCCGTTCCGAGCGGTCGCCCGAGCCGACCATGCTGCGACGCGAGGCCGCGATTTCCTGGTGCTGCTCTTCGCGGGCTTTTTCCAGCAGCCGCGAGCGTAGGATTTTGAGCGCCTTGGCCTTGTTCTTGTGCTGGGACTTTTCGTCCTGACAGATCACCACCGAGTTGGTCGGCAGGTGGGTGATGCGGACGGCCGAGTCGGTGGTGTTGACGCTCTGGCCGCCCGGCCCGGAGGATCGATACACGTCGATCCGCAGCTCCTTTTCATCAATGTGGACATCAACATCCTCGGCCTCGGGCAACACGGCCACGGTCACGGCCGAGGTATGAATCCGGCCCGAGGCTTCTGTTTCCGGAATGCGCTGGACGCGGTGGACCCCGCCCTCGAATTTCAGCCGACTGTAGGCGCCGCCGCCCTCGATGAGGGTGACGATTTCCTTGAATCCGCCCAGACCGGTCGGGCTGGAACTCATCACCTCCATACGCCAGTTCTTTTGTTCGGCATAGCGGGTATACATGCGACACAGATCCGCGGCAAACAGGCTGGCCTCCTCGCCACCGGTGCCGGCCCGGATTTCCAACAGCACATTTTTTTCATCCAGCGGATCTGTGGGCAGCAGCAGGACGCGCAGCTGTTGTTCAAGCTCGGTGTGGCTCTGGTGCAGGCTGTCCAGCTCTTCTCTGGCCAGGTCTTGGACCTCCGGGTCGGGATCGTCGAGCAGGGCTTGGCTGTCGTCGATCTCGTGGCCTATTTTACGCCACTGGCGAAAACACGTGACGACCCGTCCCAGCTCGGCGTGCTCTTTGGCCAGCTTGGCGTATGCCTGGGTGTTGGCAATGACCTCGGAGCTGCTCAGCTGCCGCTCAAGCGTCTGATAGCGCTGTTCCACTTCGGCTAGTTTTTCCCCTAAATTGATGGCTTCGCTCATACGACTGCCTCGGTTGGTACGGGT
>WTHE01000110.1 GCA_011523315.1 Candidatus Binatota bacterium | reverse complement strand
CTAGGCCCCGGACCGCTCGGATGAGGTGGACAGAACGTGCTGGAGCACCTCGATGAGAGCCTGATGAATTTTTCCGTTGGACGCCAGGAGCTGGTCTCCGGTCAGCTCGAAGGTCTGACCGCCGAAGTCGCTCATCCGCCCGCCGGCTTCCTCCACAATCAGGGCGCCGGCCGCGCTGTCCCAGGGGTATAAACGCCACTCCCAAAAGCCGTCGGCGCGACCGCAGGCCGTATAACACAGGTCAAGAGCGGCCGAGCCGCTGCGTCGTATGCCCTGGGTCCGTAGCATAAAGGCCTGATAGAAGCTGAGATAGAAGTGGCTGCGCTGGCGCCGGTCATACGGGAAGCCGGTCAGCAGCAGGCTGCGGTCGAGGGAGGGGGTGGAGGAGACCCGTATGGGGCTGCCGTTGAGGCTGGCCCCGCTGCCCCGTCGGGCGCAGAAGAGTTCGTTCCGAATCGGGTCATAGACGACCCCGACGATGGGCTGGGACTCATAGGTCAGACCCACCGAGACGGCAAAGTGTGGAAACGTATGGGCAAAGTTTGTGGTGCCGTCCAGCGGGTCAATATACCACCGGTACGGACTGTCGGGGCCTGACAGAGCCGATTCTTCGGCCAGCACCTGGTGGTCTGGAAGACGGGTGTGGAGGGCCTCGGTAATCAGCGCATCGGCCGCTTTGTCCACATTGGTGACGAGGTCAACCATATCCGTCTTGATCTCGACCGTCTTGGTCGTGAGCCACTGGTCTTTGATCAGGGCGCCGGCCTGCCGCGCGAGGTCTTGGGCAATGTCGAGGTAGTGGTCGAGATCGTTGTGCCAGGGGTCGGTCTGCATAGCGTCACCGAAGAGGAAACGTGTCAATATCCCAATGAGGACACGTTGCCTCTTTGTTGCATACGCGGCCGGAGCCTGCAACAACGGGGCCTATGCGTGTGTTCGCTCCAGCCAAAGTCAACCTGTTCCTGCGTATCCTCGGCCGCCGGGAAGACGGCTATCATCTGCTCGATTCCCTCATGCTGCCGGTCAGCCTGTGCGACGAGATTCGGATCCGGCTGGACGGGGCGGTCTCCGCCGAGCATCCTCCGGCGTCTGCCCAGATTCGCCTGAGCTGTGATAACCCCCGCATTCCGAGCGATGAGACCAATCTGGCCTACCGCGCCGCCGCGCTGGTATGTCGGGAAGCCGGGCTGACGGCCCGGATTTCGCTCCATCTGGTGAAACGCATTCCGGCCGGTGCCGGTCTGGGCGGCGGAAGCAGCGATGCCGCGGCGGTCTTGAAAGGGCTCAACAGCCTGCTGAAGCTTGGCTGGAGCGAAGCCCGCCTGTGTGAGCTGGGGCTGCGTCTAGGCGCCGACGTGCCGTTCTTTATTCCGTGTCAGCCGGCTCGGGTGACGGGAATCGGTGAGGAGTTACGTCCGGCCGGGCTGGTCGGGAGGCGCTGGCTGGTCCTGGTGGCTCCAGCCTTTGGCGTCTCGACACCGTGGGCCTACCAGCGGTTTGACCAGCTGGGCGGGATGACTGTGCCGCCTCCGACGATCAGCGTCTCAGCCGACGGCTGGCCGCCGCCGGTCGCCTGTGTCAACGATCTTGAGCGGGCCGTCCTGCCCGCCCATCCTCTTCTCCAGCAACTGAAAGATATGCTCCTGAGATCTCAGGCCGAGGTCGCGCTGATGTCTGGAAGTGGGTCGGCCGTCTTCGGGCTGTTCGGCGGCAAGGAGGCTGCCCGGCGGGCGGCGGACAGCCTGCGCCAGACCGTAGCCAAATACGGCAGGGTGTTCGTGGTCGAATCCCTGGCTGCGGCGCCGTGCTCCAACCCACCGGAGGTCCGCTCTGTTTGAGCCCGGAGGGGAGAGGCCGACCTTCCCCTCTTGACTTTTGGCCTGTCTGGCCTTTAGCTGGACGGCTTAGAATGAGAGTGTGTAGGCATTCTGGTGGGGAGTAGCCAAGCCAGGCAAGGCACCGGGTTTTGGCCCCGGTATTCGCAGGTTCGAATCCTGCCTCCCCAGTGCGGGTGAACGCTGCTCTCTTCCTGATGGGGTCGTTTTTCGGCACGGCTTTTCTCACGAGGGGTATCCGATGAGGGATGTATTAAAGATCTTCGCCGGAAGATCGAATCTGCCGTTGGCGGAGGAAATTTGTGCCAGCCTGCCGGAGCGTTTGGGGGCGGCTGATATCCGGACCTTCAGCGATGGCGAAAGCTCGGTGGAGATTACCGAGAATGTGCGGGGTGGGGATGTCTTTGTGGTGCAGTCCCTGTGCACCCCGGTCAACGATCACCTGATGGAGTTGCTCTTGATGCTTGACGCCTTCAAGCGCGCCTCGGCAAACCGGATTACCGCTGTGATTCCCTACTACGGCTACGCCCGCCAGGATCGAAAGGTCGCTCCTCGCGTACCGATCAGCGCCAAACTGGTGGCCGACCTGCTCACCACCGCCGGGGCCTCCCGGGTGCTGACGGCCGAACTGCACGCCGGGCAGATCCAGGGCTTCTTCAATATCCCGGTCGATAACCTGTTTTCGGCTCCGGTGCTCGTGCCCTACCTGACCTCTCGGGTCGGGCGCGAGCAGATCTGTGTGGTGTCTCCCGATGCGGGGGGGGTGGAGCGCGCCCGAGCGTTCGCCAAGCGCCTCGGGGCGTCCCTGGCGATCATAGACAAGCGCCGTGGTCAGGAAGCTGACAGCCCGTCGGCCAACGCCAACCGTGACGTGGCCGAGATGCACATCATCGGCGATGTGGCTGGGCGGGTTGCCGTTCTTGTCGATGACATGGTGGATACCGCCGGGACGCTCACCACCGCGGCTTCCGCGCTGAGCGAGGCCGGGGCACAGGCGGTCTTTGGCTGCTGTACGCATGCCGTGCTGTCCGGTCCGGCGATCAAACGCATAGGGAAGTCCGCCCTGGAGGAACTGGTGGTCACCAACTCGATTCCGCTCCGCCCCGAGGCCCACGGCGTGGACAAAATTCGCGTCCTGTCCATCGCTCCGCTGATGGGCGAGGCCATTCGGCGCATCCACAATGAGGAATCGATCAGCTCTCTGTTCTGACAAGGGGAAACGTGCTGACCGTCAAGGAAGGGGTCACATTTCCCCCTGCAGGCAGACAGGCGAAGAAAACGAGGACACGATGGAAAACGTACAGTTGCGGGTTGAAACGCGTCAGACTACAGGAAAAGAACGCGCCGCCCAGATGCGGCGGGCAGGAAAAGTGCCGGCCGTCTTTTATGGTGCCGGCAGAGCGGCGACCTCGCTCAGCGTTGATGCCAAGGAGTTTCGCCTCCAGCTGTTGAAGATCCAGGGGGCGCCCCTGCTCAAACTGGCCTCCTCGGTACCTGAAGTGAACGACAAGCTGGTGTTGCTCAAAGAGGTGCAGCGTCACCCGGTGACCAGCGCGTTCCTGCACGCCGACTTCTTTGAGGTCGATGAGAGCAAGCCACTCCAGACCTCCATCCCCGTCCGCATCGTTGGCAGAGCCAAAGGCGTCACCGCCGGCGGGACGCTCCAGACCATGGTCCGTGACATTGCGGTTGAGTGTCTGCCCCGCGACCTGCCCCCTGCGGTTGAGGTCGATGTGACCGAACTCGACATCAATGAGGCGATTCGGATTGTGGACCTGAACCTGCCCGAACAGCTCGGCGTCATGGTTGATCCACAGACGATTCTGGTCGCCGTCCAAGCCCGCCGTGAGCCGGAGGTCACGGAAGAAGCCGCTGAAGAGGGAGCCACTGAAGAGGGAGCCACCGAAGAGACGCCAGCCGAGGACGCACCGGCCGAAGCGAGCGAATAGCCGTCCAGAGGGATATCGTGCGTGTGCTGATCGGTTTGGGGAATCCAGGTCCGGCCTACCACAACACCCGCCACAATCTGGGCTTCTGGGTGATCGACATCCTGGCCGAGCGGTGGCGCATTCCGCTCGTTGCCAGCTCCCTGCTGTCTCGGATAGGGCGGGGCTGCTGCCATGCGAGGGAAGACGTGAGAACCGAGGGAGACGCTGAAGGGCAGCAGGTTTCCCCTTGCGACCAAGCCGTCCTGCTGGTCCAGCCCCAGACCTTTATGAATAACAGCGGGGAGGCTGCGGACCGGATTCGGCACCGGTATGGCCTGTCTGTTCCCGATTTTCTCGTCGTGCATGACGATCTCGATCTGCCTGCGGGCCGGATCCGCGTGAAGCGAGGTGGAGGCGGGGCTGGCGGCAACCGGGGAGTGGCGTCGATCATTGACGGACTTGGCAGTCCAGATTTCCCGCGAGTCAAGATCGGTATTGGACGACCACAGGACGCCACGCCGGTGACAGAATTTGTGCTGCATCGCTTTACTCCAGAAGAGGCAGCGTCTATGCTCTGTGCCGCTCGTCACGCCGCAGACGCGGTCGAGGCGGTATGCACGCGAGGGCTGGAGTGGGCAATGGACGGCTTTAATCGGGCCGACTCTCGTCGCTGAGTCGGACCTCGGTCCGCTCTATTGTCGCTGCTTTTGGCCTATGCTATGCACAACACTCACTGTCCGGACCGGAGGAGCGCATGCCGATTTATGAAACACTCACCATCCTGCATCCCGACTTGGCTGAAGCTCGGGTGAAGGAAGTCCTGACCTGGATGCAGCAGCTCGTCGAGAACGGTCAGGGAAAGGTGCTCCAGGTTGAAGAGTGGGGCATGCGGGATCTGGCCTATCGCATTCAGAAACAACGCAGAGGGTATTATGTCCGCCTCGAATACGAGGCCACACCTGCGGCGCTCCAAGAGCTGGAACGTAACTTTCGGCTGAGCGAGGATGTGCTCCGGTTTCTGTCAATCGTGCGCAAAGCCCCTTCGGAAAAAAGTCCGAGCGTCCAGCCTCGCTCAGAAGCGGTGACCGAGAGCCCTGCCGAGACGCCGCCCGAAGCTCCGGCCGAGCCGAGTCCGTCCGTCCCACAGCCGGCGCCCGAACAGAAAGCTGCGGCTCCGGCGGCCGATACTGAGCCTGACGAGCCACCCTCGCCTGCCACACACTGACAAGAGGAGAACAGCGCATGGCACGATCACCAGCAAGAGGAGGCGGAGGGAGATATCGACGCGGCCAGCATGGGGACGATAAATTCCCGGCGCGGCGTCGCTTGCGACGAAAAGTGTGTCGGTTCTGTGCCGATAAAAGCCTGTCGATCGACTATAAGGAAACCCGTATCCTTGAGGACTTCATCACTGAACGGGGCAAGATCATTCCGCGTCGCATTACCGGAACGTGTGCCTGGTGCCAGCGTAAGCTGACAACAGCCGTCAAGCGGGCACGGGCAATTGCCCTGCTGCCGTATGTGAGAACCCAGGTGTAAGTCTTGGGCGACAGGACGCCTTGTGTTTTGGTCCACACTGCCGTAAACAAGAATGGCCATGGAGATTATTCTACAGGAAGAGGTCGCCAATCTGGGACAGATTGGTGATATCGTCAAAGTCCGAGACGGCTATGCGCGCAACTACTTGCTACCCCGGGGGCTTGCGGTTCAGGCAAATAGACGCAATGTGCGCGTCCTTGAGCACCACAAACGTCTGGTGGCAGCCAAAAAAGAACGCGTCCAGCGACAGGCTCAGACGCTGCTCGACCAGCTGTCTGCCCTGAGCCTGACCATCCCGGCCAAGGCTGGGGAAGAAGGCCGTTTGTTCGGGTCGGTCACAAATATCGACCTTGAGGCGGCTCTCAAAGAGCAGGGGCTGACCCTCGACCGACGAAGAATTCTTCTTGACGAGCCGATCAAGCAACTGGGATCATATGAGGTGCCAGTCAATCTGGGCGGTACACTGCGGGCAAATATCAAGCTTGAGGTCACTGCCGAGTCGTAAGCCAGCTCCCCTCTGGTCGGCTAGCGCAAGCCAAGGACAGCGAAAGAGACGATTTTGCAGGCGCGTAGCTCAGTGGGAGAGCGCTTCCTTGACGCGGAAGAGGTCGGCGGTTCGATACCGCCCGCGCCTATGGTGATAAACACGTGAGCACTATGACAGCGGTCTCCAGAGGACGCGCGGAGGAGGGGTTTCCCTCCTGCTTTGTTGCGGCCCGCCTCGAACGCATAGCTGCTGCCCATGTGCCGGGAGGTGGGCCATAGCTCGAGAAGCAGGGGTTCGGATCAATCAACAGATCCGTGCACGCGAAGTTCGTGTCATTGATGAAGGCGGAACCCAGGTCGGCATCCTCCACTTGGCCGAAGCCCTCCGTCTGACCGAGGAGCGAGAACTCGACCTCGTCGAGATATCACCGACCGCCTCGCCTCCGGTCTGTCGGATCATGGACTACGGCAAGTACCGCTACCTGCAGAAAAAGAAGGCCCAGGAGTCCCGCAAACATCAAACCCAGGTGCTTGTCAAAGAGGTGAAACTGGGGTCGCGCACCAACGAGCACGATATTGATTTCAAGGTCAATAATATCCGGCGTTTCCTGGAGAAGAAGCAGCGGGTCAAGGTATCGGTCTTTTTCCGCGGTCGGGAGATTACACATCCCGAGATTGGCAAGGAACTGCTGGATAAGGTGTTCCAAAAAATCGAGGATATTGGGACGATTGAAAACCAGGCCCGTTTGGAGGGCCGCAACATGTCCATGCTCATTGTTCCGAGGTAAGCCATGCCAAAGCTGAAAACTCGCCGTGGGGCGGCCAAACGTTTCAAGGTCACGGGGTCTGGAAAAGTGCGCCGCTACCGGGCCTATCGGCGTCATATTCTTTCCACCAAGACGACAAAACAGAAACGCCACCTGAGGCAGTCCGGCCTCGTCTCGGCGGCCGATAGACGCGCTATCACCTATCTGATTCCGTTTCTGTAGACGAAGGAGAAGACATGCCCCGAGCCAAACGTGGCTTTAAAGCGCGCCGCCGCCGAAAGAAGATTCTCAAGCTGGCCAAAGGCTTTGTGGGGGGCCGCCGCCGTCTCTACCGGCAGGCGCGCGAAACACTCGAGCGCGGCCTGGTCTACGCCTACCGTGATCGCCGGGTGAAAAAGCGCACCTTTCGACGTTTATGGAATGTCCGCATCAACGCCGCTGCCCGCCTGAACGGCCTGTCCTACAGCCGTCTGATTCACGGCTTGACGCGAGCCGAGGTTACCCTGGATAGAAAGATTCTTGCCGCGCTGGCGGTCCACGACCCAGACGCCTTCGCGGCCGTCGCCGAGGTCGCCAAAGAGCGTCTGGCCGCCTAGGACGTGCCGCGCGGCGCCGCTGAGCTTGCTGAGCCCGAGTGGGAGGCTGGCATGACAAAAGCAGATATCGTCGAACGGATCTACGAGAAAGTCGGCTTTTCGAAAAAAGAGGCCACCGAGGTTGTTGAGTCGATTTTCGAGATCATGAAGATCCATCTTGAGGAAGGTGAGAAAGTCAAAATCTCGGGCTTCGGGAATTTTGCCATCAATGAGAAACGGCCCCGCAAAGGGCGTAACCCCCAGACTGGAGAAACGATTGTGATCTCGGGACGTCGGGTCCTCTCGTTCAAGTCGAGCCCAGTGCTGAAAAAAGCGCTCAACCCATCCTAATTCAGGTGTGTTGTGGATCAGCCCGAGCTTCCCAACAAGCTGTATTTCCGGATTGGAGAAGTCGCCAAGATTGTGGGGGTCAAACCCTACGTCCTGCGCTACTGGGAGACGGAGTTTCCGAGTATCAAACCCGGGAAATCCCCGTCCCGGCACCGTCTGTACCGCCTGCGTGATGTCGAGCGCCTGCTCGAAATCAAAAACCTCCTGTACGAAGAACGATTTACGATTGCCGGGGCCAAAAAGCGGCTGAAAGACGACATTGAAGACTCGGCTCCTCAGGCCGCTGATACAAGCCCTTCCCAAACTGCTGAACCGGATGACCGAGCGGCCCGGACGGTCGAACCGCACAGCGCACCGTCGTCTGAGCAGCGCCGACGCTTACGGACTATTCGTCAGGAGCTTCAGGACTTGTACACTGCTCTTGAACGCAAGCCGGGCTAAAGCCCGTCGGGCTGTGTGGTGTCGGCGTGCTGACCCGTTTCTGTCTTGACCCTTTTTCCCCCTGTGGTATCGTTTCCCCCTATGGATCAGGCATGAACCCGTGTTCTGGTCGCCGTGGTTGGTGGAGCAGGCCGCTGAAAAAAGCCGTGGAAGGGATGGGGAGGATGTGGACCGCACGCGTATCCAGGATTCCGGTTAAGACTCTGGTGTGGGGCCTGATCGGCGGCCTGTTGCTGTGGGGCCTCCCTCCCGTGCGGGCCGATCTCCTGCCTGCGGCTTCATCGCAGCCGATTGCTGCACCGACGTTACCGCCGTCACGCGACTTCGCGGCTGTCTTGCTTCAAGACGCCGACAGCGGTCAGGTGTTATTCGCTCGGCACGAGAAACGGATCTGGCCGCTCGCCTCACTGACCAAGATGATGGTTGGTCTGACCGCCTTGGAAGCCCTACGCGACGGACGGGTGTCACTCCACACACCCGTTCCCATCAGTCGGCGGGCCAGCCGAGCCGGTGGACGTAGCGTGAACCTCCGAGCGGGAGAACGCCTGCTCTTCGGCGAACTGCTGCAAGCCATGCTGGTGACCTCGGCCAACGGTGCCGCCATCGCGGTAGCCGAGCAGCTGAGCGGCTCGGTCGAGGCACATATCCGAGCGATGAATGCGCGGGCCGCAGCCTTGGGTATGCACCAGACACGTTTCCAGACGGTCAACGGTTTACCGCCGTCCAAACGGCGTGCTCCTGATCGAGCCTCAGCCTCGGATATGACGATCCTGGCGCGGGCCCTGCTGGCCTATCCCCAACTCTTAGAATGGACCTCGCGCCGACGCATTCCCTTCCGAGCCGGCAAACAACACTTCCGGAACACCAATTTCTTAGTCGGGCGCCTCGATGGTGTGGACGGACTCAAAACCGGCTATACCGCAAAAGCGCGTTTTAACCTCGTCACCACGGCCAAGCGAAATGGCTTACGGCTCATCGCCGTAGTGCTGGGCGGGCGCAGCAGTCGAACGCGATTTCGGACGGCGGCCAGCCTCTTAGAGTGGGGCTTTACCCATTTTACCCGGCTGCGTTTGATCCGAGCCGGACAGCCCTTGTGGGCGGAGATACGGGTCGAAGACGGCAGCGTTTCCAGTCTTCAGCCGGTTGCCGGGGCGGACTCGACGTTTCTTGTCCGCAAGCGGGACATCAAAGATCTCCACATCGCGCTTGAGCTGCCGTCGGTCGTGAAAGCGCCGGTCGCCGACCGTCAAGTCCTGGGTCATGCCGTCGTGCGAAATACCGACCAGGTGTTTGCCGTAATCCCTGCTCTCAGTCCGGTACACGTTCCCGAAACACGCTGGAGGCGAGTCCACCGTTGAGTACGGCTCAGAGCCTGCCGTTCAGGCGTGTCTGTCGGGTTTGGCTCTTGCAATCTGGCGAAGAGTGTTTATCTTACTGGCTGCCCATCTACATGGGAGATCTGGAAGGAGAGTAAGCCATGGCGAAAAAACAGGTGAACTTGCACCAGCAAGCCCGGACCGGGATCTTAGCCGGCGTCAATTTGATCGCTGATGCGGCTCAGGTCACCCTTGGCCCAAAAGGGCGCAACGTCCTGCTTGAGAAAAGCTTTGGCGCCCCGGTCGTCACCAAGGACGGTGTGACGGTCGTGCGAGAGATCGAACTTGAGGATAAGTTCGAGAATATGGGAGCCAGAATGCTACGCGAGGTTGCCCAGAAAACCTCGGACTTGGCCGGTGACGGAACGACCACCGCAACGGTGTTATCCCGGGCCATCCTGCGCGAAGGGCTGCGGCTTCAAGCGGCGGGCTTTGACCCCATGGGGCTGAAACGCGGGATTGATGCGGCGGTGGCGAAAGTCGTCGAAGGCGTCAAAGAGCAGAGCCGTTCGGTCAGGGGCCAGGAACAGGTCGCCCAAGTCGGAACGATTGCCGCCAACGGGGAGGCCGAGGTTGGTCGCATCCTGGCCGAAGCCATGGACCGGGTCGGCCGAGAAGGGGTCATCACCATTGAAGAGGGCAAGGGTCTGGAGACGGTCCTGGATGTGGTGGAGGGCATGCAGTTTGATCGGGGTTTCCTCTCGCCCTACTTCGTGACCAATACCGAACGGATGACGGTCGAGCTTGAGGATCCGTATATTCTGTTTCACGAAAAGAAGATCTCCAACATGCGCGAGCTGGTGCCGCTGCTCGAAAAGACCGCCCAGAGTGGTCGCCCGCTTATGATCGTGGCCGAGGATGTTGACGGCGAAGCGCTGAGTACCCTGGTGGTCAATCGTTTGCGCGGCACCCTGAACTGTGCGGCGGTCAAAGCGCCGGGCTTTGGCGACCGTCGCAAAGCCATGCTCGAAGACATGGCCATTCTGACGGGTGGGAAAGTGATTGCCGAAGAACTCGGCATGAACCTGGAGACCGTCGATCTGTCGGATTTGGGACGCTGCCAGCGTTTCATCATGGACAAAGATAATTCGACGATAGTTGATGGTGCGGGCAAAAAAGCCGCCATCAACGCTCGCATGGACCAGATTCGAGCCCAAGTCGACGACACCACCTCCGACTATGATCGGGAAAAGCTTCAGGAACGCCTGGCAAAACTGTCCGGTGGGGTGGCCGTCATCAAGGTCGGCGCGGCCACCGAGGTCGAGATGAAAGAACGCAAGGCGCGGGTCGACGACGCCATGCACGCCACCCGGGCAGCCTCTGAAGAGGGCATTGTCGCGGGCGGCGGGGTCGCCCTGCTGCGAGCCCAGGAGAAATTGGCCGAGCTGAGCTTCAGCGATGATCAGGCCCAGGGCGTGGACATTGTCCGCCGGGCGATTGAGGAGCCGCTGCGTCAGATTGCGGCGAATGCCGGGGCGGACGCGGCCGTCGTGGTCAACAAGGTCCGTGATGGCAAGGGTGACAGGGGCTTTAACGCCGCCAATGAACAGTACGAGAATTTATATAGAGCGGGCGTTGTCGATTCAGCCAAGGTCGTTCGGGTCGCCTTACAGAACGCGGCCAGCATTGCCGGCCTGATGATTACGACCGAGGCTTCGATCGCCGATTTGCCCGAGAAACCCGAGCCGGCCGGTGAGCACGACCACGACCACGGGGACCTCGACGACGACTACTGATTTGAAAACGACGGCGTGTATGTCATAATCACACATCAGACTTTGAAAAGAGGAAGGGGAAATCATGCAAACGACGAGACGGCTTCTGCTTGGGCTTTCTGTTCTTGCCCTGCTCGTAACGGTCAACTCAGGCTGCTCAGCGCTACACCCAGACCATGCACCACAATCGCACACGCACGCACACCAAGCCCACCCGCCCCAAGGGCATCAACACCCCGAGATAGTCCAGGCAGTTGAGGGCGTGGCGGACGCCGCCACGAGCCGGAGCGAATCCGCAGCGGGCCAGGCCGAAGCGGCCGCCCAGCGGGCGGAAGATGCTGCCGCCCGGGTGGAAGCGATGTTTGAGAAGCTGATGCAGAAGTAAACACCAGTCAGGGCAGCCGCGTGCTGCCCTGTTGCCGCTCTGCCTGTCCGTTCTGTTCCTTTTCCCTCAAGAAAAGCTCCGACCGCCATTTGCGGAAGGGGCGGTTTTGCTCGCCCACCCGAAAAAATCCTTCTGATTGTCAGCACTCGCCGCGCGACCCTGCTTGCACAGCGGAAAGATAACGCCTGGGCTTAAGCATCGGGGCCGGAGACACTCTCTCTATGGAATAGTATAATGCGATGAGACACTGAGAAGGGC
>WTHE01000263.1 GCA_011523315.1 Candidatus Binatota bacterium | reverse complement strand
GCATCTCCCCCGGCCCGATTGAAACGCCGGGCGTCAAGGAAGTGTTGTGGCCGACGCCAGAGCTGCAGCAGCGCGCCCGTGACTCCAACGCCCTCAAACGCTTTGGCACCGGTCTCGAAGTCGCCTGGCCGTGTGTCTTTCTGGCGTCTTCGGCCTCGGGCTTTATCAACGGAGTCAACCTCCAGGTTGATGGCTGCATGCTGAAAAGCGGCGAGCCCGAGAGCTGTCTCAACTGACAGGGAGCACTATGGCAGGGATTGTTTCGTACGGGACGTATGTCCCGACCTACCGTCTTCCGCGTGACCTGATCGCCCAGGAGTGGGGCACGCCTTCCCTGGGCGGAGAGCGGGCGATCGCCAATTATGATGAAGACAGCCTGACCCTGGCGGTCAATGCCAGCGTCGACGCCCTGGGTGCTCAAGACCCCCAGCGCCTGGCCGGAGTGTTTTTTGCCTCAACCACCTCGCCCTACCGCGAAAAACAGGCGGCGGTGACCGTGGCCACGGTGTTGGACGCCAAGGCCGAAATCCGCACCATGGATTTCACCGATACGCTCCGGGCCGGCACCTCGGCCCTGCTGACCGCGCTCGACCTGGTGCAGGACGGTCAGCGTCTGCTGGTATGCGCGGGCGACTCGCGCATGGGCGAGCCCGATACCCAGCAGGAGCAGAACTATGGCGATGCGGGCGGAGCGCTGGTGATCGGAACCGACGGGGTGCTGGCCGAGGTGGTCGGGACGTATACCATGGGCCAGGAGTTTCTCGGCACCTGGCGCACCGAAGAGCAAGACTATCTGCGCTCCTTCCCGGGCGGGTTTGAGAACAAGTTCGGCTACAACCGTTTTGTCGCCGCCGCAGTCACGGGGGTGCTGGACAGGTGTGGGCTGAGCGCCCGGGATATCACCAGCGCGGCCATTGCCGGTCCGAGCCAGCGCGCCATGCAGGCGGCCCTGCGCAGCCTGGAGCTGGATGTCAAGTCTCAGGTTCAGGACACGTTCTGGAACACGCTCGGCGATTCAGGCACGGCCCAGCCCCTGGTGTTGCTGGCCGCGGTTCTGGAGCGCTCCAAGCCGGGCGATCTGATTCTGGTTGCCGGCTATGGCGACGGCGGAGACGCGGCCGTCTTTCGCGTCACCGAGGCCATGGCCGACTATCAGCTGGTGCGCAGCGTCTACTCGCAGATTGAGCGCAAACGCACTATGGCGTCGTATGGCAAATACGCCCGTTTCCGCAAGCTGATGAAAAAGGATTACTCGACCCCGGACGAATCAACCCCGGTTGTTTTGCTGCGGGATAAAAACGAGATTTTGCCGCTCCACGGCGGGAAGTGCCCCACCTGCGGCACGATTCAGTTTCCCATCCACCGGATCTGTGTCGAGTGCGGCTATCGTGACGGTCTCGAAGAGGTGAAGCTGGCCCGGACCGGCAAACTGTTCACCTTCACCCATGACTATCTGACCGAAACGCCCGATCCGCCGACCACGCATGCGGTGGTTGATCTCGACGGCGGCGGTCGGGTCTTTGTGCAGCTGACCGACTGCGAATCCGACCGGGTGGCCATCGGCATGCCGGTTGAACTCACGTTCAGAAAGTACCACGAGGGGTCTGGTATCAAGAACTATTTCTGGAAGGCCAGACCGGCCAACAGCTGAGCAACACACTCCAGGAAGGAGGAGACAGATGAATATTCGTGACAAGGTGTCGGTGATTGGGGCGGGCTGCAGCAAATTCGGCGAGAACTACGACATGAGCGCGGAAGATATGGTCGTCACGGCAGCCCTGGAAGCCTACGCCGACGCCAATATCGACCCCGGCCAGATTCAGGCCGCCTGGGTCGGCACCCTGAGTTCGGCCAGCGCCGGTAACGCCCTGGCCGACCCGCTGAAGCTGTACAATATCCCGATTACCCGGGTCGAGAACTACTGTGCGTCGGGCATGGACGCCTTCCGCAACGCCTGCATGGCGGTGGCCTCGGGCATGTACGATGTGGTCCTGGCGCTCGGCTTTGAGAAGCTGCGCGACTCCGGCCAGCGCGGCCTGGGCACGTTCGGGAACCATCCCGTTGTCGGCTATGGCACGACCGCGCCGTCGTTGTTTGCCATGGCCGCCAACCGCTACTTCGAAACCTACGGCATTGACAAACACGCTCTGGCTCAGGTGGCGATCAAAAACCATCACAACGGCACCATGAGCCCCAAGGCGCACTTTCGGATGGAGGTGACCGAAGAGCAGGTCATCAACGCGCCGCTGATCTGTAGCCCGCTGGGCCTGTTTGACTGCTGTCCGACCACGGATGGGGCGGCAGCGGTGATCATCTGTAAGTCCGAGTTGGCCACATCCTTCCGGCCCGACCCGCTGAAGGTCAAAGGCATCGGTCTGTCGGTGACCTCGGGCGA
>WTHE01000317.1 GCA_011523315.1 Candidatus Binatota bacterium | reverse complement strand
GTATGACGGCAATCGCCTCGACCTCAATCAGCAGACCCGGAAACGCCAGGCCGGCCACAACAACGGCCGTACTGGCCGGCGGGTTGTCGCCAAAGATACCGCCTCGGGCCTCCAGCATGTCCATGAATTTATCGGCGTCGGTAATATAGGTGTTGATTTTGACGATATGCTCCATCTTGGCCCCGGCAGCCCTGAGGACGGCCCTGATATTCCGAAATACCTGGCGGGTCTGGGTCTTCATATTCCCCTTGCCGACCAGTTTTCCCTGGGCGTTGAAGGCGACCTGGCCGGACACGTAGATGGTATTGCCGATCTGCTTGGCCTGGGCCAGCGGCAGCTTGTCGTCCCAGCTCCAGCCTGGGTCGATAATACGGGCCAGGCCGCTGTCCGGGGCGGCGGCCTGAGACGTGCGACGTGCGGTTTGGGTTGCCATCTGCTCTGCTCCTTCCTGCCCGTACGCTACTTCAGTCCTTCTCCGCTGGGGTCATCGATGATGAACCGCCAGGTTCCGTCGGCCTGCTTGCGGACGACCTCCACGCTGTGGAGGGGCGTGGTGACCGGCTTGCCGTCAGGACCCGGACTGGTGCTGCTGCCCTTGACCCGGGTGACGGCGATAGACCCGTCGGCGCTGGGCACGGCGGTGACCGATTCGATGTTGAACGTCGCCTTGGCGGCCATGAAGCCCTGCATGATCTCGCGGATGGCGGCCTGGCCGGTGACAACCTGCTCGGTAGACACCACAAAATTGGCGTCCGGCTCGTACAGCGCTACCGCCGTCTCGAGGTCTCCCTTTTGTATGGCGTCGATCAACAGCAGATCGCACTCTTCGGGTTTGTGTGCTGGCATGATTCTCTCCTCCTTTTTTTCCGTAGCATGTCGCTCGGGTGTCTTCTCCTCCCCCCTGTGTAGCCCCGCCACAGTCCTGGAGTCAAGCCAAAGCGCGAGAAGACACACAGTTCGTGCTGCAGAACGACTGCCGGACGACGGCCACGGGGCTCTGATCCCTCGCCGGCGAAAGCCACCCAGTATATCTCTCCCTGGTGTATTACCATTCCTGTCCGGTCCATGGCTGCATCTCTGAAAACTCGTCAGCCGTGCGTTTCTGTTCCGCTCGGATCGTCTCATCGGCAAACAGGGCGTCAATCCGGGCGGTGATGTCCCGGTCCCTTTTGGCTCGGGCTACCCGAGACAGGATGGTGGCGATGGTGCGGCTGCGAGACTCGCCCCGCTGCGCGGCCAGACGGTCAACCGTTTCCAGCACCGGCTGGGGCAGGGAAATGGCGATCTTCTTCATTGGCATGGCTTCCTCCTCGTGGCCCACCGTTGGTATTCCTAAGTATTCATACCATATGTCGCATCGGCACTTGAGAGTAAAGCGTCGCCCGGAGAAGAATTTTTTGAGCCACTGGGGCGCGTCCGATTCGGCTTGACACCGCTCTTGGGCTGGGGCGATAAGGACGTGTGTGGAGGACATGCGCATGAACTTTCAGATCAGCCCGGAAGACGAACAGCTGCGGCAACGCAGTCGGCGACTGGCCCAGGGCTTTGCCGCCCGGGCGGCCGAGCACGACCGGGAGGCCAGCCATCCGCTGGAGAACTATGCGGCGCTGCGCCGGGAAGGCTTCTACGGACTGAACATCCCCCAAGACATGGGTGGAGAGGGCGTCGGCCTGCTCGGCTATTCGCTGGCCGCCGAGCAGCTGGCCCAGGGCTGCCCCTCGACCGCGCTGTCCTTCAATATGCATGTGTCGATTGTGGGGCCGCTGTTCGAGAGCCCGGAAGTCTCGCCGGCGACCAAAGACTATCTCGCCGATCTGGTGGTCAAACAACGCAAATTGATCGCCGGAAATTTCTCCGAACCCAGCAATTCCGGCCTGCTGGCCACCTATAAGCCGGCCACCCGGGCGACGCGGGTGGCCGGCGGCTACCGGCTCAACGGCCGAAAAGCCTTTGCCTCGATGCTTGAGGCGGCGGACTTCTGTGCGGTTCTGGTCCATCTGGATGAGGCCGCAAGTTCTGCCGCAGCCATTCTGGTCCTGGTTCCCCGCGAGGTCGCAGGACGGCGCGTCGATCAGGTGTGGGATACCCTGGGAATGCGCGCCACGCGGAGCGACTCGCTCATTCTGGAGGACTGTTTCGTGCCCGAGCAGGCCGAACTGTATCGGGTCGATGACATCCTGCCCTTCATCCGCAACGCGGCCAATTGGTTGTGGGCCTCGTATACTGCGGTGTATCTGGGCGTTGCCGCAGCCGCCTACGACGCGCTGCGCGAGATGGTCAGGCAGCGCGTGCCCAAGGGCTACAGCCAGCCCTTGGCCTACCACGCGGATGTCCGCCGACGGGTGGCTGAAATGAGCGTCGATCTGGAAGCGGCGCGGCTCATGACCTATCACTCGGCCTGGCT
>WTHE01000446.1 GCA_011523315.1 Candidatus Binatota bacterium | reverse complement strand
GTGGATGGGGATATCCTGGCCTTGCAGAATCATCTCGGCCTGGCCGTTGAACAGCGCGTTGGAATAGTCGCGGGCGATATTAAAGACCGACGAGCGAGAGGTTTTCTCGACCGTCAGCGTCATCTCGCGCTGGGTCGATTCCAGCGCGCCCTGAACCACCGCCAAGGTAATCGGATCAATGTCGGCTGCCATACGTCCTCCGCACAAAGTGTAGGGGCAACCCCCTGTGATTGCCCAGGAGAATGCCATACGTCCTCCGGGCAAGTCAAAGGGCGAATGAAGCGCCGTATCTCACCGTGCAGTGTCCCCCTCACCCCAGCCCTCTCCCTCTGGGGGAGAGGGAGCAGGAAATTCCCTCCCCCCCGTGAGGGGGAGGGCCAGGGAGGGGGGCTGCGCAGGCAGAGCTGAAACTGAGGCACTGCCTAATACGCCGTGTATTTGGCAATGGCACGCCTTTCTGATAGTCCCTAATTGATTTTTGGGGCATGTGGTTGCCCCTCATGAACAGGAGGAGACGTATGGGTCGCCTGGATGGAAAAGCGGTCATTCTGACCGGAGCGGCGCGCGGCCAGGGAGCGGTCGCCGCCGAGACGTTTGCCAAGGAGGGCGCCCGGCTGCTGCTGAGCGACGTGTTGAGCGAAGAGGGCGAGCGGGTGGCGGCCACGATCAATGCCGACGGCGGCCAGGCCGTGTTCGAGGCCGGCGATGTTGCCGACGAAGCCACGCCGGTGCGTCTGGCCGAGCGCTGTCTGGCCGCCTTTGGCCGGATCGATGTCTTGTACAACAACGCCGGGATCATTCTGGGCAAACCCATCCAGGACACCAGCCTGGAGGAGTGGAACCGGATTCTGCGCATCGACCTGACCGGCCCATTCCTGATGAGCAAGGCCGTCATCCCCCACATGATGACCCAGCAGGCCGGCTCCATCATCAACATTTCTTCGGCTGGCGGCATTGTCGGCTATCCCTCCATGGCAGCCTATGGGGCGGCCAAGGGCGGGCTGGTCAATCTGACCCGCTGCATGGCGGTTGACCTGGCCGCCTACAATATCCGGGTCAACGCGATCTGCCCGGGCGCCATCGACACTCCCATGCCGCGGGCGTATATCGAGAACATGGACAACAAAGAGGCGGCCTGGCAGCGGATCGCGGACGCCCATCTGCTCAAGCGCTTTGGCACGCCGATCGAGGTCGTCCATCTGGCGTTGTTCCTGGCTGCGGACGAGTCGAGCTTCATGACCGGCTCGGTCATTCCGGTTGACGGCGGCCAGACCGCGTACTAGCGGTTGCACCATGATTGTCGCCTCCCAGCTGACCAAGCGCTACGGGGCGGTTCGCGCCGTCACCGAGGTCAGTTTTACCGTCGAGCACGGTGAAATCGTCGGCCTGTTGGGTCCGAACGGGGCGGGCAAGTCTACGACCATGCGGATGCTGGCCTGCATCCTGGCCCCGACCTCGGGCACGGCCGAGCTGGCCGGCTATGATATTCTGCGCCACTCGTTCGAGGTCCGCCGCCGGCTGGGCTATATGCCGGAGAACATCTCGCTGTACCCGGAAATGACAATCCGCGGCTTTCTCGATTTTGTCGGCAAAATGAAGGGCCTGCGCCGCCGCGCTCGCACCGCCCGCGTCGCCGCAGTCATTGAAGAGCTTGACCTTGGCCGGCTGTCCGCGCGCTACATCGGGACCCTGTCCAAAGGCTACCGCCAACGGGTCGGTCTGGCCCAGGCCCTGTTGCACGATCCCACGGTCTTGATTCTGGACGAACCGACCATCGGCCTCGACCCCGAGCAGGCAGCCGAGTTCCGGCGCCTGATTCGCGGCATGCACGGCCGGCGGACGGTGCTGTTATCGACCCACATCCTGTCCGAAGTCCGCCTGACCTGCGACCGGGTGATGATTATCAATCAGGGCCGGCTGCTGGCCCTCGACAGCCCGGACAACCTGACGCTGGCGCTGCGCGACTCGGCCGAGCTGGTGGCCCAGATCGCCGGACCGCCGGAGACCGTTGTCGAGACGCTGCAAGCCCTGCCCGGGGTGCGCAGCGTTGCCTGCCACAGTCCGGGCGGCGACGGCCCCAGCTCATACACGGTCCGCGCCGAGCCCGCAGCAGAGGTCCGACCGGCCATTGTGGCGACCGCGACCGCTCGCGGCTGGCCGGTCTTTGAGCTGCGCTCGCGGGAGATGGAACTCGAAGAGATCTTTCACCGCGTGCTGCACGACCAGCCCCCGGCCACTGAGCCGCCATGAGTTGTCTCGCCGTTTTCAGCAAAGAACTGAGAGCCTCTTTCGGGCTCTTCCTGGCCTACGCCATTGTCGCCGTCGCCCTGGCCCTGGCCGGCTTTTTTTTCTACACCGACCTCAGCCTGTTCATGCTCCTGGGCGGGGTCAACCTGGAGCGGGGCTTGTG
>WTHE01000288.1 GCA_011523315.1 Candidatus Binatota bacterium | reverse complement strand
TCCGTACCGTTCATACCGGTTTCTTATCGCCTTTCGTCTCAAAGCGACAAGAGCTGAAAAGCGCTCTCAAACATGAGAATACCCCCCAACCAAACCATCATTGGCCCCCAATTGAATGGTGGCGTCTGCTGGTGCAGCATCTCAGGCACGCGGGACACACAGGCCGTCTCGCCCCCCCGTCGCGGCCTCGTATCGCGCATCGCTGCTGAAGGTCGGATGGCTACCACGATTGATGAGCCGGATTCCTCTGCCGCAGACAAGACAGAGGCGAAGAAGCTTCGGGGACAGAAGAAAACAGAGACACCGATTTACCGTATGCGCGTTGGGGACGGAGGAGAGCCGCTGCCGGAGTCAGATCCCTCCTGCTTCTGAACAGCGCGCCGGTCAACCGACGAGGAGACCAGCGGGCGGAGGCCGGTGAGGATGCGCCGTAACACCACGACCCGCTCGTGCAAGGCTATGCCGCCCTCCTCGGCATGGGCAACATCCACGGCCGCGTTGAAGAACAGCGCCCACAGTTGCCGCAGCAACGCATCGAGCGGCAGCCGGTCAATCAGCCCCGCATCCATCAACGGCTCGAAGATGGCCCGTAACAAGGCGATGGCTGGCGCCCGACGTTGCTCGCTCGACCAATCCACCAGGACGGCCGGACCGTCGATATACACGATGCGCCGCACGCTCGGGTCCAGGATGGCGGCCAGGAACAGCTCAACCCCTGTCATCAGCCGCTGCCAGGCGTCCCCGTCCACCGCTGCGATGTCGGTCCGTAGCGCGGCCAGATATTCGTTACGGACCTCATCAAAGACCGCTTCAAACAAGCCCGCCTTATCGCGGAAATGATACGAGATCGCCCCGCGCGTCACCCCGGCCCGGCGCGTGATCTCCTCAAGCGAGGTCGCCGCATAGCCTTGGGCGGTGAAAAGGGTCCGGGCTATGTCCAGCAGCGCCCGGCGGGTGTGGTGCGACTGTTCAGCTTTCGTGCGTCTGGTCGTGGCCATAGGGTCCTCGGTGGTGGTCGAGACTTGAAAAGTCGGTGCAAGAGAGGTCGCACTGGGAGTCAGTATACAGAGAAAGCAACAGCAAGGCTATGCCAAGCCCAAGTCGTGGAGAAGGGGGCGTGGCTTGGTTTTGATTTTTCCCATTGGAGACAGGTCAGGGCTGCATCTTCGACCGTGGATTCGGTGAGGGCGGTCACACTGTTTCCCAGGGATTGACGACGGCAACGTTGAAGGGCTGAAAAGCGGCGACGTTCCGAGCGGCGACAGGGAATTACAGATTCAACCCCAACGACATGAGAACGTCGTCTCTCCGATTGTCACACTATTCGTCAAGTGTCGTAGACACTGGACTTGTCACATATAACAGCGAGCGGCCCCTTCTGCTAACGGAATTTCCTAGTTTAAGGTCTTGTTGACAAACTCAGCGGGTTCCCATATGGCTCCCGCTATGGAATCCAGCGCTGACCCGCACCGTTTTGAGTTCGATTTGGATCGGGGGATTCGAGAGCAGGTGGTCGAAACGCTTGAAGCCAGCCCGCAGCTCCCCCTGGAGGAAGACATTGCTCCCACAGCCAGTGGAATCTATGCCCTGTATTTCCAGGGAGAGCTTGTATATCTCGGCAGGGTGGCAAGCGGCACGACCAGGAGCCGCCGCACGTTGCGCATACGACTCAATGAGCATGTTGACAAGATTACGGGCCGGGACAACATCTCGCTGCGGGACATGCGTTGTCGCTATCTGACCTTTCAGAGTGAGTGGTGGGCCTTCGCGGCCGAGTTCGCACTCATCTCACATTACAATCCGACGTGGAATGGAAGCGGCTTCGGGAGTAAAGTCCCTGGTGAGGGACGACCAGGAACACATCGAGTCAGCCGCTGGGACAGGCAGTTTCCCCCCAAGCCGTGACCTAGAGCCTTCTGTGAATAGATTGAGTCGGCGAAAGTCTTCCCGCCAGCGGAGAGGTGTGTCACGGTGTGGCTGGAGCAAGGAGAGTGATGATGGCGAGAGCATATTCCCAAGACTTGCGGGACCGTGTGATTGACGCCGTGGTCGGTGCCGGGCTGAGCCGGCGGGCGGCGGCGCGCCGGTTTGGCGTCAGTGAAGCGGCGGCGATCCGGTGGCTGCGCCGATTCCAGCAGACGGGCGAGCGGGGCAGTGCCGGTACCGGGGGGCATCGGCCCTCGAAGGTCCAGCCGCACCGCGGCTGGTTATTGGCGGCGATTGCGGCGCAGCCGGACATCACGCTGGCCGCGTTAGCCGCGCGGCTGATGACGGAGCGGGGGGTCCGGGTGGACACGGGAATGCTCTCGCGGTTCTTTACCGGCGCCGGCATCAGCTTTAAAAAAAAGTCTGTCGGCCTCCGAGTAGGAGCGGCCGGACATCGCGCGACGCCGGGCGCGCTGGCGTCGCGCGATGTC
>WTHE01000385.1 GCA_011523315.1 Candidatus Binatota bacterium | reverse complement strand
TCCCACCGCTCTCCCAATTACTTCAGCAACCGGATGCCGCGGACCATCAGCACCAAGCCAGACTATTCGGTGCGCTGGTGGCGTCGGCGGGGCCGCACGCCACCACACCGCAACGTCTTCGATATTCTTGAACGGAGGCTGACCTATCGGTTCCGCACGCCTCCTGCGGAAAAAAGAGGCAGAGTGGTCCAGACGGATGCGCGGCAGGCATCGGAAGCCTTTCCAGAGCTGCGAAGCCGTGTGACGGATGTGATTACGTCACCCCCGTACCTCGATACGACCAACTACCGTGAGGACCAGTGGCTCCGTTTGTGGTTTCTTGGAGCCGCTCCGGCTCCTCATTATCCCAAACGTGATGATCGTCACGGCAGTAAAGATGCCTACTGGGCCTTTCTTGAGCAGTCCTGGAAAGGTCTGCGACCGCTCCTCGCGAAACGTGCCCGCCTAGTCATTCGGATCGGCGGACGGCGTCTGAAAAAGGCAGAGGTCCAGGACGAACTCGCCCGGACGTTAAGCGTAGGGCTGGAGCGGGACATCCGGCCCGTTGACTCCGGCGTGACATCGGTCATCGTCAAGACACAAGCGAATACCTTTCGAGGTAGGAAGGTATCGCCGCGTGTCGAACACGACTTTTGTTTTGTCGTCTGAATCCAGATAGGGGAACAAAAGCGAACTTTCTGGCGAGGCTACAGGCGGTGTGATAAGAAGCGCGGCTGAAGGAGGGACTCGGCGATGACACAACCCCTGTATACCGTTCGACAGCTGGCCTACGTGGTCAGAGACATGGATGCGGCCCTCAAGTATTGGGTCGATGTGCTGAAGGTCGGCCCGTTTTTCCTGTACGAACACTGCCCGCTGGAAAACCAGCGCTATCTGGGCCAGCCGTCCAATGTGGACGTGACCCTGGCGCTCGGCAACAGCGGCGACCTGCAAATCGAGCTGATCTTTCAGCACGACCAGACCCCCTCGGTGTATAAAGAGTTCCTGGACGCCGGACGGGTGGGGGTGCATCACTTCGGCCTGATGCCGGAAGACTATAAGGCGGCCTGTGCGCAGTACCGGGCGCTCGGCCATGAGGCCGCGTTTGAGTGCACGGTCAGCGGCGCCGAGCTGGTGTATTTCGATACGGTCAAGACGATCGGGCATTACACCGAGCTGTGGGACAACAACGACGTGTTCAAGAAACTGTTTCTGATCGTCGAGAATGCGGCCAAGGGCTGGGACGGTACCAACCCGGTTCGCCCCGGCCCCCTGTAAAGGCCGGGCCGCAGCAGCTATACACACCGGAACAATTCAGCACAGGAGGGAAAGTGCTATGAAGTGGAAGATCGGTGATGTCACCATCACCAAAATCACCGAGATCGAGTATCCGGAATTTTCAGACGTCATCCCGGCCGCCACCCCGGACGTGGTCAAGACCATCCCCTGGCTGTCGCCCCATTTCGTGACGGCCGAGGGCATGCTGAGCCTGAGCATTCATTCGCTGATCGTCGATACGCCGGGCGCCAAGCTGGTGGTCGATACCTGCATCGGCAATGATCGGAACCGTGCGCCGCTGGACATCATGAGCAATCTGGCCACCTCGTATCTGGAAGACGTGACGGCCGCAGGCTATCCGCCCGAGAGCATCGACTACGTCTTGTGTACCCACCTGCACCTCGACCACGTAGGCTGGAACACCCGCCTGGACAACGGCAAGTGGGTGCCCACCTTCCCCAACGCGTCCTACCTGATGGACCAGAAAGAACTCGACCTGTTCGGCAATATCGACCCCAAGGCCGAAGACGAGTTCTTGCAGGTCCAGCGGCTCGTGTATGAGGACTCGGTCCAGCCGGTGATGGACGCCGGCCTGGCAAAGGCGGTCGAAGGGCCGAGCCCGGTATGCGACGGCGTGCGCCTGATCGCCACACCCGGTCACACCCCCGGCCACTGTTCCGTCATCATTGAGTCCAGAGGCGAATCGGCCATGATTACCGGGGACTTCATTCACCACCCGATTCAGTTCCACGACCCGGGCCTGGTCAGTCCCTTTGACGTGGACAACGACGCGGCGGTGGCCACCCGGCGGCGGGTGTTTGCCGAATACGCCGGGACACCGACCCTGATTATCGGCACCCACTTTATCGGCCCGACTGCGGGTAAGCTGGTGCGGGATGGGGATGGCTATCGCCTGGATGTGTAAAAGCCGCAGGTCGGCTGGCGTCGGCTCAGGCGCCGGGCGCTCAGCCGACCGACGTTCCTGTCTCACCCTTCTCCAGACTTGCTGAGCACGACGCACAGCCCCTGCACGGGAGCGTTGTTTTCAACCCACAGCCCAGCCGATTCCAGGGCGGTGACACGAAAGCCGCACTCCGTAGCCCGCTCTGCCAGGTAGCCTCGGCCGTGGGTGTAGAAGGCCGAGCTGTTCACGCTCAGTTCC
>WTHE01000092.1 GCA_011523315.1 Candidatus Binatota bacterium | reverse complement strand
CTCGCCCGGTATGTCTAAAAGATATACCGGCCTTATCAGCATGATACCGTCCAGCCCACACAGGTGCCCTCAGCAGCCCTGTCAAGCCTGAAAATGGTTCGTATTACCCGCTATCCAGATCGAGTTAAACCACGGATTTTTGGCACCTAATTTGCTCCTTTCATAGTACACAACTCTGCACGTCAACAGGCCCGAGGTGGGGCGTGGAAACGGAGGTGATACTATGGAAAAAGTCGTGTCCCAAACAGCAAATGTATCCAAGCCGTGGGAAGCCTCATGCGCGATTCTGCCCGAACAGTTCTGGGCTCCGGCTCAAAGGCTGGACAGCGGAGAACTCGCGCTGATGCGGGCGATCCTTGAGGACGCCATCACATGTTTGCAGAAGCAAGGTCTGAAGAGCGGTCGACGAGCCCAGCGCCTGGCCAGAGAAGCCGAAGAATGGATTTTTTCGGACGAGACGAGCTGGCCCTTTTCCTTTGTCAATATCTGCACGGCCTTGGGGCTGGAGCCGGGGTATATCCACCGCGAACTGAAACGCTGGTGTCAGCAGGTGGGGTATCAGCGCCAACTCCCGGCCCGGCCATGTTCGTCCACCGGCACTCCAGACCGGTCGCTTGTCGCGATCCGGACGAGGAATCGACATGCAAGTCGGCATGATTGGCCTGGGACGCATGGGAGCAAACCTGGTTCGCAGGCTGCTGCTGGGCGGGCACGAGTGTGTAGTCTACGATCAGGAACCTGGCAGGATAGACCAGCTGCGTGATAAGGGCGCGCGCGGAGCGAGCGCTGTCAGCGACCTGATCCGACACCTCAGCCCACCCCGCGTCGTGTGGCTCATGCTGCCGGCCGGTTCGGTCACCGAACAGGTCGTGTCGGTTGTGGCCGAGGGCTTGGCGGCCGGAGACATCATCATCGACGGGGGGAACAGCTATTTCAAAGACGATATCCGGCGATCTCAGGCCCTACAGCCACGGGGGATTCACTATCTCGATGTGGGCACCAGCGGCGGTGTGTGGGGCCTGGAGCGCGGCTATTGCTTGATGATCGGCGGGCCTGAGGCTGTTGTCCGACAGCTCGGTCCGATCTTTCGTAGCCTGGCCCCGGGACGGGACCAGGCGCCCCCCACGCCAGGCCGAGCCTCGGGCGGAACCGCTGAGCACGGCTATGTGTACTGCGGACCGACCGGGGCCGGTCACTTTGTGAAAATGATCCACAACGGGATCGAATACGGGCTGATGCAAGCTTATGCCGAGGGCTTTGATATTCTACGCAGCGCCAATCAGCCCGACCTGCCCGAAGACTACCGCTACGAGTTCAATCTGGCCGATATTGCCGAGGTCTGGCGTCGTGGCAGCGTGATCTCTTCGTGGCTGCTCGACCTGACGGCGATGGCGCTGGCCGAGAGTCCCGAGCTTGAGGCGTATAGCGGGTTTGTCGAAGACTCGGGCGAGGGACGCTGGACGGTGATGACCGCAGTCGAAGAAGCCGTGCCGGCCCAGGTCTTGTCTGCGGCGCTGTCCGCCCGCTTCCGTTCTCGCCGCAGCCCGACGTTTGCCGACAAGCTGCTGTCGGCCATGCGCCGGAAGTTTGGCGGCCACGGCGAGGCGAAACCGAAAACCTGAGCAGCCGGCTCAATCACTCCACGGGATCGGGACTCGGCCTCTCCACTCCCTCTGCCTCAATAATCACAAAATTCTGGCTGGCCTCCCGCCACTCGACCGTTACCGTCGCGTCCGGCTCGGGGAAGTCGGGCAAATCGTACACGCCACTCGCGCCGGTCAGGAAGGTCTCGCCCAGGGTGGTCACGGTAAACGTTGCCCGCCCCAACTCTTTGCCGTCGGCCAAGGCTCGTAGCGTATGCTCGCCGTCGCCGAGTTCGTTCCAGTTCAGCCGCAGTCCGAAGCCGGTGTTGGTGTCGTCGCATCTCTGCGCCGTATCCTCGCGATTCGCGCCATAGGCGGCTGCGAAGGTCGCCGTGCCGTCAATCTCGATCTCGACCTGCTCGAGTTGAAATCGCGGCGCCGCATCGGCACGTGCCAGCTCCTGGAACTGCCCGAGGCGCAGTCGCGCCAGCTTCAGCGCCGCCTCCAGATCCGGCACCCGCGCTTCGAACAGCGTGGGGTCGAGACGGAACAGTACGGTACCTGCCTCGACCTCGACGTTCTGCTCGATCGGCACTTCGACGACCTCGCCGCCGACCTGCGGGGCGATGTCGGCGATCCGTCCGGTGATCACTGCCTGACTCGACTTCGGCGTCAGGTTCTCGATGCCCATCAAGAAACCGATGCACAGCAGCAACCCGACGGCCAGCGCCGGCAGCCGCGTCACCTTGTTCCAGGGAAGGAGTTTGAAGCGGAAGAAGACCAGATAGATGAAGCTGCCGTAGACGATGACGATGACGCTCATGAAGCGCTTCTCCTC
>WTHE01000632.1 GCA_011523315.1 Candidatus Binatota bacterium | reverse complement strand
GCCCGGCGCCGGGCCAGCCAGTCGGCAAAGCGCCGAGGATCAAGCTCGGGATGGCCGTCCAGAGCGGTCTCAAGCGTGTCAAGAATACAGCCCAGAAAATACGCCTCGTCGGCCGGATAGCCGTCCGGCCCGGCAAACACCACCCAGTCAGAGCTACCGGCCGCTATCACCTCAAGCCCGGCGCTGCGCATATGGCCGAACAGCCGCCGCCCGGCCCGGCTGCCCCCAGACCGAGCCCCGGCGACGTGCCGCTGATCCATGCTCCGGTGGTAGAGGGCCTCAATCTGAGCGTCGAGCCGGGGCTCAAGCTGAGGCTGAAAAATCGTCGCCCCGTCAAAGGTCAGGGTGGAGTACAACAGCCCGCCGGGCGAGAGCACGGACACCAGTTCGGGCAAGACCGAGGCCACGTCCACCAGGTCCAGAAAGGCGTGGGCGAGCAGCACGTCCCAGGTTCGGCTGCCCTGTTCGCGACGCACAAAGGCCGACAGCTCCACGGCTTCCAGCTCAACCATCACATCCCGGACGGCATCCGGTCCGGCTCTCTGGTCGGGCTGCACGCGGAGCCGCCAGCGCCGATCCTGAGAGGACGAGCCGGACGGCCGGGCTGGGCTGACACGCAATCCGTGCTGCGCCGCCCAACCCGGCAGACGACGGGCGGCCTCGCCGATACTGGCCGCGTCGGCGTCGATAGCGGTGTAGGTCGCCCGGCTCAGCAGCCGTTCTTCCACGACTCGCTCGATCATCGTGCCGATACCAGCCCCGACCTCAAGCAGGCGCAGGGGACGCTCGCGGCTGGCCTGGGGCAGCAGCTCGGCAAAACGCTGCCACACCTGACGGTTGAGCGAGCGGTCGTCCAGGCTCTTTTTGGCCGCCAGGTAGCGGGGGTAGGAGTAGCCCGGGGAACGGCTCATGGCTTGACCAGAGTCGAGAGAAAGTGGCGGATGCGGCGCGCGCTGTCGTCCCAGGTCGGGCAGCTGTGGTAGCGCTGCCGGGCGGCCAGACTCATCCGTACCAATTCCCGGCGGTCGGCGTGAAGGTGACTGAGGTGGCGGGCCAGACTCGGACTGTCACCGGGCGCGACCAGGAAGCCCTCACGGCCGTGGCTGATGATTTCGTGGGCCGCGCCAACCGTGGTGGCCATGACCGGCTGACCAAAGCCCAGCGCCTCGACATACACAATCCCGAACGGCTCGTACAGCGAGGGGACGGCCAACACCTGGTGACTGGCCAGGTGGGGCACGACGTGTTCGTGGGGCAGGGCTCCCAGCAGCCTGATCTGAGCCCGAGCACCGACCTGGTCGATCTGGCGGCGCAGCCGACGGACATAGGCCGGGTCCATATCCAGCGCGCCGATCACCGTGAGCTGCCAGTCAGCCTGGGGCAGACCGGCCAGGGCCTCGATCAGCACGTGCAGGCCCTTACGCGGAATCAGATTGCCGATAAACAGCACCCGCAGCGCGCCGGGCTGCTCGGCCCGGGCGGCGATGGCGTCGGGACTCAGCGTGGGCCGAACATGATCACAGCCGGGATAGGCCACCACACTCGGACAGCCCGGTCCGATCAGGGCTTCGACCTGACGGCCGGTCGTTCTGCTGTTGAAAATCAGACCGTCGAGGGTCTGCAAGTAGCGCCGTTCCACCCAGCGGTAGAAACGATTCTGCCAGGCTGGCCGCGCCTCGCTCGAACGCAGCAGGTGGACAATGCTGACCAGCGGGTAGCCGGCCCGCTGCTTCAGCCGGCGGTTGAGCCACCACACCGACGGATGGTTCAACTCGTCCTGAATCAGCACATCGCACGAGGCCCGACACAGGCGCTGGAAAAAAGCGGCCGAGACATTATCGCTCAGGTGACGCCCATACGTCCGCCACGGCAGGCTGATGACCTCGACCTCGTCCCCCTCACGACGCAGATAGTCGACCAGCAGGCGATCGTACAGAAAACCGCCGGTCAGAATATCGAGACTGCCGTAAATCAGGAGCCCGACCCGCACGCCACCTCCTGCCGATACGACGCCCAGGCGTTCTCGTGCTCCCACAGGATGACCGTGATGGCCGTCAGGGTCGGCGCCTGCAAGCGTTCGGCCAGCGCCCGGCAGAAGATGTGGGCAAAGCGCTCAATGCTGGGATTGAGGCCCTCGAACTCGGGCTTTTCATTCAGGGTCGTGTCCCGGAAATAGGCTACCAGGGCGTCCAGATTGGCCTCAATGTCAACGATGTCCACCAGGTAGCCGTGCTGATCCAGGCTGTCGCCCTCCAGCTGGACCTCGGCCTGGTAATGGTGTGAGTGCCACTCATTCTCGGCCCCCCAGTCGCCTCCGATCAGAAAGTGCTGGGCCATGAAATCCCGCTTAATGGCAACCTTATACATACGCGTGTCCTCCCTGTTTCTCACAAAGGGTCAAGGTGTCCTCCAACCGAACATGTTGACACGTTCAGCCTTTGCAGTCCTCGTAGCTCAGCACGACCTGTAGCGCGTGCTGCGGCTGTTGGTCGAGCAGGGCGTAGGCCTCGGGCGAACGCCCAAACGGAAAACGGTGGCTGATCAGCTCGGTCAGGCGCGGCCCGGACGGGCGCTGTTCGAGCATCCGCCAGGCCAGCTGCAAACGGCGCGCTTTGGTCCAGCGACCGGTCCGCTCCGGAGCAAGACTGCTCACCTGGCTGCTGATCAGACGCATCCGGCTGCGGTGAAAGCGGCCGCCGAGGTCTATGGCCGCCCGCTTGTGTCCATACCACGAGCCGATCACCACCCGTCCGGCAAAGCCGGTCGTGGCGATAGCCAGATCGAGCGCGGCCGGATTGCCTGACAGCTCATAGGTCAGGTCCGCGCCCTGGGCCGGCGCATCGTCTTCGAGAGCCCGACCCAGCCGCTCCAGCACATCGGGCGCCCCGGCATCCAGGCTGGCCTGGGCGCCCAGCCCCAAGGAGCGGTCCCGACGCCCGGCATAGCCATCGAGGCTGACCAGCCGGCCGAGCGGCAGCCGGGCCAGCAGGCTGGTGGTCAGCAAACCGACGATGCCCTGACCGACCACCACCACCCGTTCCCCGATCAGCGGTTGGCCGTCCATCAGCAGATTGACCGCAGTCTCCATATTGGGCAGAAACACGGCCCGGTCTGGCGTCATGCCGTCCGGCAGCGGCATCACTTCGGCCGGCGTGGTCACAAAGTGGCTCTCGTGGGGATGAAAGGCAAACACCAGCCGCCCCTCCCAGTCCGGGGAGACGTCCGGCCCCACGGCCAGCACGCGCCCAACGGCCGCGTAGCCGTATTTGAGCGGAAAGCCGAAGGCGCCGCTCAACGCGGCAATGGTTTCATCGACCGCCATGTCGCTGGGGACCTGGCCGCGATAGACCAACAGCTCGGTGCCGGCGCTGATAGCCGACAGCACGGTCTGGACCAGGATTTGTCCGCTCAGCGGCAGGGCCAGCGGCTCTTCCCGCACCGTGAGCCGATATGGAGCGGTGAAGTACAGAGCCTGGCGCCTCATGGCCGCTCCTGAGCCGCCCGCCCCTCTCGGGCTTCCCACACCGGGTCGCCCCACATGATGATGTCGTCTTCGAGCTGGTGATAGCGGACATTGCGCAGACGCGGCAGATGGACCGAATCGAGAAGCCGCAGTTTGCGCACCGCCCGCAGCCCGCCCAGCAGGGTTGGGGCGATGGTCAGCACGACCGAATCGACCAGCCGTTCGGACAGAAAACTGGTGATGATGCGGGTGCCGCCCTCGACCATCAGGCTGTTGATGCCGAGCTGTCCGAGGCGGTCGAGCAACGCGGCCAGATCGACCTGTCCGCGCGCGTTTGGCGGCAGCCACAGAATACGCGCCCCGGCAGCCTCAAGGGCAGCCTGGCGCTGGCCGTCGGCCTGCTGGCTGCTGGCAATCCAGGTCGCCCGGTCAGGATGCTGGAGCAGCGTGGCGTCGGACGGAAAGCGCAGGCGGCTGTCGGCGATGATCGGTTGGGGGTTACGACCCGTGACCAGACGAACGGTCAGGCTCGGGTTGTCGGCCAGCACTGTTCCGATGCCGACCAGAATGGCCTCATGGTCGGCCCGTAGCTGGTGGGTCAGGACGAGCGACTGCGGCCCGCTGAGGGCCATGGGCTGGCCCGGGCGGGCGGCGATGCAGCCGTCCACGCTCTGCGCATAACTCAGAGTGACGAAGGGACGCCCGGTGCGCTGACGATGGTCAACCATACGCGCCAGCAGGGCCCGCCGGTGGGTGTCGTAGGGGGCGGGCGACCGAAGCGGCTCAGCCGGGGCGCCGTTGGCGCGGGTCGGCACGGCCGGGGCACCCGCGTCGAGGCTCAGCAGATGGTGCATGCGCTGGACCTTGGTTTGCAGGTAGTCGGCATTCTCAGACGTCACCTGGGCGGGCAGCGGCACGCGGGCGCTGACCGGCATCCCATGCTCCTGCAAGCTCTCGATTTTGAACGGATTGTTGGTCAGCAAACGGACGGACGGGACGGCCAGGTCTTTGAGAATCTGCGCCGCCACGGTGTAATCGCGCTCATCGGCCTGGTGACCGAGCAGGAGGTTGGCGTCAACCGTATCATAGCCCTGATCCTGGAGATTATACGCCCGCAGCTTGTCGGACAGGCCGATCCCCCGTCCCTCCTGACGCAGATAGACAATGATGCCGGCTCCCTCCCGGGCGATCCACTGCATGGAGCGGTTCAGCTGGGAGCCGCAGTCGCAGCGCAACGAGCCCAGTACGTCGCCGGTGAAGCACTCGGAGTGAACCCGGACCAGCACGTCGGGACGATCCGCCACCTCCCCCAGCACCAGCGCCAGGTGCTCCTTGTCGGCCTGCCCGTTTTTATACACGCACAGCTGGAACTCCCCGTCGGGAGTCGGGATACGGGCCCGCGTTATCGGCTGAACGCTTGCTTCACCCATGGTCGGCCCTCCTTCGACTTTACCCGCGCCTCACCGACACACGAACATGCACGATTTCCCGCAAAATGCAACAATATCCCTATTCAGTGGCCGCCAGCCGGCCGCTCACCACCAGCCAGTCGCGGCCAAAACTGACCAGGGTGGGCAGCACGAACAGCAGGCCGACCAGGCTGGTCAGCGGGGGCGAGAAGACCGGCCACAGCACAACGCAGATAAAGCCGACCTGGCAGCCGCCGATCACGGCTCGGGCGGGGCGCGGCGGCAGGCTGTGGACCGGTTTTCCCCGTCGTCTGCGCCACCACCGGCCCAAGCCAAAGCCATAGTGGGCAAGCCCCAGCCCCAGGTACCAGACGGGCAGCTGACCGTAGTGCACGGCCAGGCCGGTTGCCACCAGCAGCCCTAAGGCATCGACCTGCATGTCCAGGCGCTGGCCCAGATGGGTGGTGTAGTGGGTTTTTCGAGACACATAGCCGTCGAGCGAGTCGCCGACGGCGGCCAGGCTGTACAGGCCGGCCGGCAGACAGGCCAGCCAGCCGGGCGGCCAGCCCAGGCCCACAAAGCCGGCCAGCAGACCGACCAGCAGGCCACGTCCGATGGTCAGCAGGTTTCCCAGACCCAGGGCCGGCAGCAGGGGCTGGCCGGGCTGTCTGAAGTTGTCCGGCAGCCATCGCCATAGGAAAACCAGCTCGACCGCCACCACACAGCCGACCGACAGCGCCCAGCAGCGGGCGGCCGCCGGCTGCCAGCCGGTGGACAACAGCGTGTAGCCCAGCCCCAGGCTCAGACCGCAGACAAGGCTGACCGACCACCACTGGCGGTGCAGGCGGGACAGCGCGGGGTCAACACGAGGCGTGTTCATGCTTGTTGATCGCGGCGGGCGGGGGCAAATATAATGCATGCGGCCCAAAGAGTAAAATAGCGCTATCCCTCCCATTGGACCGCACTCGGACACACGCATGGGCCTGGAAACGCTTGATATCTGCCTGCTGACGGCCTTCGTGGTGTACGCCGTGGCCGTGGGCCTGCGTTCCCGCCGCCTGGCCTCACAGAATCTCGAAGAATACTTTCTGGCCGGGCGGAGTCTCACCGGCTGGCGGGCCGGCATCAGCATGGCGGCGACCCAGTTTGCTGCGGACACGCCGCTGTTATGCACCGGCCTGCTGGCGGTGTCCGGCATTTTTTCGCTGTGGTGGATCTGGTCCTACGCCCTGTCCTTTCTGCTGGTCGGCTTTGTCCTGGCGCCGGCCTGGCGGCGGGCCGGCGTGCTGACCGACGCCGAGCTGACCGAGCGACGCTACAGCCAGCCCGCCGCCCTGCTGCTGCGCGGGGTGAAGGCGATCTATTTTGGCACGATCTTCAACTGCACCGTCCTGGCCATCGTGCTGCTGGCCACCACCCGCATCGCCGAGCCCTTTCTGGTCTGGCACGCCTGGCTCGCCCCCGAGCTGTACGAGCCGCTGTTGGCGGCCGTGCGCTGGCTCGACACCCCCCTGACCACACTTCCCGACACCAGCCCCGAGGTGTGGGTTCGCTCAACCGACAACCTGCTGTCCATCGGCCTGCTCGTGCTAGTGACCGTGTTTTATTCGACCACCGGCGGGTTGCGCAGCGTGGTGGCAACCGACGTGCTGCAATTTGGCGTGGCTATGCTGGCCACGGCCGCCTACGCCGGCTGGGTCGTGGTCGAGGTCGGCGGGCTGGACGGCCTGGCCGCCCGGCTGTCGGCCGTCTACACCGGGCAGTCCGGGCCGGGCGGAATCCGGGCCAGCCAGCTGCTGGCCTTTACCCCGTCCCAGGCCAAAGACGTGTCAGGCGCGTTTCTGGCCCTGCTGGCCCTCCAGTGGCTGGTGCAGATGAATGCCGACGGAACCGGCTACCTGGCCCAGCGCAGCATGGCCTGTCGAAGCGACCTGGACGCCAAGCGGGCCAGCCTGGTGTTCACCCTGGCCCAGGTCCTTGTGCGCAGCCTGCTGTGGATTGCGATCGGCCTGGGCCTGCTCGTGCTGCTGCCGCCCGAGTCGAGCCTGAGCGGCGGCGCCCTGGTCGCCGACCGGGAGGCGTCCTTTGTCCGGGGAATTGCCGAACTCCTGCCGTCCGGGCTCAAGGGCCTGATGTTGCTGGGCCTGCTGGCCGCCCTGGCCTCAACCGTGGATACCCACCTGAACTGGGGGGCGTCGTACTGGAGCAACGACATCTACCGTCGCCTGATATGCGAACGCTGGCTGGGACGCGAGCCGAGCCAGCGCTCGCTGGTGTGGGTGGCCCGTGGGGCCAATATCGGGCTGCTGGCCATTGCCCTGTTCATCATGTTTCATCTGTCCTCGATTCAGACCGCCTGGAAGATCAGCCTGCTGTTCGGGGCCGGCATGGGCATCATGCTGGTCCTGCGCTGGCTGTGGTGGCGGATTACCGCAGTCGGAGAACTGACCGCCATCGGCGTCTCGTGCGTGCTGGCCCCAATCCTGCTGCTGACCGTCCCTGACAGCCATGAGGCCCTGCGCCTGCTGCTGGTCGCCGGCGTATCGTCCGGTGCAGGCATATGGGCCTCGCTCCGCACGGCCAGAGCCGACGACGCCCAGCTCCAGACCTTCTACCGCCAGGTCCGCCCGCCGGGCTTTTGGGGGCCTCAGCAGCAGGCGCTGGGCCAGGCGACCCAGCACGAGCGACGCCGCTTGGGCCGGACGCTGCTGGCCGTAGTCAGCGCCGCGCTGTCCGTTTTTTTGCTGCTGACCGGCCTCGGCAGCTGGCTCTTTTCCAGTCCGGCGCCACGCTGGTTTCCCTGGCGCTCGGTCTGGCTGGTTGTGCTGCCAATCCTCAGTCTGGGCCTGGTGCCGGTGTGGTGGCGGCAGGTCTGTCCGCACGCCCCGCAGCTGTGGCCGCTGAGCCGTAGGACGCGCCGGCCAGGGCAACCGCGCCGAGCAGCGACACCCCGGCGGTGAACAGGAACATGGTCGGAAAACTCGTCTGTTCGAGCAGCAGGCCCAGGCCGATTGCGCTCAACCCATGGCCGATATCAAACGCCAGCATCAGGGTGGCCAGGGCCGGACCGCGCTCGCGCTCGGTCGCGCGGTCCACACACAAGGCCATCAGCGCCGGCTGCACGACGCCGAAGCCCAGGCCCTGCAGGGCGGCCACGCCGAGCAGCCAAGTCACAGACGTCGCCTGGGCCAGGAGAGTCATGGCCACAGTCAGCAGGAGCAGCCCCGGGATAATCACCCGAGCCCGGCCAAAGCGGTCGGACCATTTGCCGGACACGGGCCGGGCCAGAATGACGGCGACCGAATAGACGATAAAATACCAGCCCGGGTTGCCGAGCTGACGGGCCTGTACAAACAGCGGCAGAAACGACAAGACCGCGCCGAACGACATGGTCATGCAGATGGCCAGAAAACCCGGAAAGACGGCCGAGCGGCTGAGCAGGGACGGGCGAGACAGCCGAGCCACAGAGGGTTGGCGGGCGGGCTCGGCCAAGAACGCAATCACAAAGAGACAGCCGAGGGCCAGCAGCGCCGACAGCCAGAACAGCTGGTTGAAGCCGCTGTGCTCAACCAGGGCCGCGCCCGCCACCGGTCCGGTCGCCATGGCCACATTCATCATCATGCCGTAGTAGCCCATGGCTTCGCCACGGCGGGAGAGCGGAGCGATGTCGGCGACCAGGACACTCGACGCGGTGGTGAACAGGGCAATTCCCAGGCCGTGAAAAAAGCGGTAGGCAATCATCAGCGGCACCGAGTCGGCCGTGGTGTACAGGATCGGCCCGACACAATAGACCAGCGCACCAAGCGCCAGCCCCAGCTTGCGGTTCCAGCGCTCAACCAGCCAGCCGGATGTCGGCCGAATCATGACTGCGGCCAGGGCAAACACCCCCACGACCACGCCGACCTGGGACTCGGTGCCGCCCAGCTCGCGGACAATAAAGACCGGCAGAACGGCCAGCAGCAGGAACATGCTCTCAAAAAACAGCAGTGTGCTGACGCACAGCACCAGGAAATTGCGGGTGAACAGGGGCTCGGCCGCGTCTGCCGCCGACTGGGGCGCGTGTGACATAGCCGCCGAGTCTACTCCGGCCGGCCGGAACCGACAAGGCGCTGCCGTAGCATGTCTCCTTGACGCCCGGCCGGCCCGAAGGGTATGGGGAAGACGCTGCTTCACTGCCTATTTCGATCTGGGAGGAGACGAGCGTGGAGATGGTCATCGCTGACAAACGCTGGGTGAAAAAATATCCCGAGGTCGGCACTGGCCCGGTCTCGGCAGAGCCGTGCATCTCCCCGGAGTATTTCGAGCTCGAACGTGAGCGCGTTTTTCGTCGGACCTGGCTGTACGTCGGCCGGGTGGATGCGATTCCCAAACCGGGAGACTATTTCGTTCAAGACATCGCGGTGTGCCAAGCGTCCATTCTCGTCATCCGTGGCACGGACAAGGTGATTCGCGCCTTTCACAATGTCTGCTCGCACCGAGGCAACAAGCTGGTCTGGGATGACAGGGGCTCGTGTCCGGGTGTCTTATCGTGCGGCTTCCACAGTTGGACCTACGACACGACGGGTCGGTTGACCTGGGTTGCGGATGAGGAGAACTTTTTTGACCTCGACAAAAGCGAACACGGTCTGACCCCCGTTGCGACCGAGGTCTGGCAGGGGTTCATTTTTATCAACCTGGATGCCAACCCGCAGGAGAGCCTGAGCCACTATCTCGGCGGCATTACCCGACAGCTCGGCGCGGCGGACTTCGGACAACTCGTCCGCGCCCACGCCTATAGCGTCAACGAGAAAGCCAACTGGAAGGTAGCGCTCGACGCCCAGAACGAGCTGTACCACCTGCCCTTCCAGCACCGGCATACCATCCCCGATTCGTGCACCCTCAAAGACGGACGCTTCCCCCGCCTGCTGGACGTCAGACTGTACCACCATCACAGTGTGTACTCGTCCCGGGTCCCGGCCGACCGGATACCCAAGCCGGTCGAAAGCCTGGCCTATCGTCTGGTCTCCTCCGACACCGAGCGGCGCCTGCCGCTGATTGGCGATTTTGACTTCTACACCATCTTTCCGAACTTCGCCCTGCTGTTGTTCCGCGGCGTCTCCCAGGATTACTATCTTACCTATAGCTTCTGGCCGCTGGCCGTCGATCAGACCCGCTGGGACATTAGCCTGTACTTCCCACCCGCAGCCCGTGCCAGCCAGCGTATCGGGCAGGAATACATGAAGTGTCTGCTGCGGGACATCCTCCACGAAGACGCTTTTTCCCACGAACAGATCCAGGCCGGTCTCGCTTCACGGGCCAAAAAGTATTTGCTGCTCCAGGATGAGGAGATACAGATCCGACACTTTCATCGGGTTCTCGAAGGCTATGTCGGGACCTGACACAGCGAGACGCCCATGTCACATCCCCCGCCTGTTTTACCCGCACCGTTTCAAGACCTGGAAGCCTATGGCGACTGGGCGCTGGCTACCGAAAGCGAGCGGACCGCCAAGCGCGTGTCAAGCCCAATGTCCGCCATTCGGGCTTTCTACGACGCCCTGCGACCACGCTTGGAGGCCTGCGCGACCTATCTCGATCAGTTTCCTGTGGACGACATGCCCCCGGATGCACAGCGCCTGCTGTGGCTGACACTGTCGCTGATGGAGGTGGCCAATGCGGTCGAGCTGTACAAGCAGCCCCAGCTCAGCAACGGCTTTGAGATTGCGCGCTTTATTCCCCTGGAAAAAGACACGTCTACTTGATGACATCCGACAGACGCCGGCGATAGGCGGCCAAGTCTTCGTCGGTCACGCCGTCTGGCGGTACCAGCTGATAATGCTTCTCCGAAACCACGCTCACATCACCGCCCGTGTGTTCAAACTCGAAGAGCACGATCAAGTTATCCTGGATGGGCTGCGCTCCAACGGGCCGGCAGATCAGAGACGGGAGTCGAGCAGCGCATAAGCCCAAGTCTTGCTCGATCTGGACTCTACTGAGCGTGTCCTTCTCCCCTTTGGCCTGAACAGGGACGACGTAGTGAGAGCCGCTCCTGTCTACACCCACATATATCTCATCCGTCTCTACTTGACCCATTCCAGGTACGGTCGTCCTCAGATGGTTTTGGAGCGAATAGCAGGCTATCCCCAGGAAGATGTCGATCAATCGGTTGTAACGAATACGAGCCAGGACAGCCTGCTCATCGTTGAACGCATACTTCGCGATGATTCCGGGAGTCGCGTCGGGGATCTTCGTCACCGCAAGATTCGATTGGGAATGAGCGGCCGGTCGGCCACCAGAACGAATTGATATCGACTCCGCCCTGCGGGACGAATGATCCAGGTCTCTCCCGCAGGCGCCTCGGCAAGAATGCTGGACGGAAGCGCTGTTCGGTATCTGAAGCTGTAGATCACGTCGCCCAGATTCTTGGGCAGCCGGATATTCAGTCGGGATGCGAACGTGACGATATCCTCTCGCTCGAACGCGACCGCCCGTTGTCCAGCTCGATACTTGGCCTGGAAGATCGCCTCAATGATCGCCACATAGCGGTTCCGGGACGGCATGGCGCACCTCCCTCTCGGTCAGCGCCCCGGCCATTCGAGCAAAACGACTTCTTCCCGAAGCTGCTCGCCGGTCACCGTAGACGGTCGAGTCCGAAACAGGTCAATACCAGTGACGGTGTAGTTCAAGGATTGGGCCAGCTCGGCCAGCAGGCGACCTGTCCGAATCATGACCCGCAGATACGAGGCCTGGTCGCCGACCACATACGCGAGGCGCGCCCCCGGTTTGAGGACGGGCCGCAGGGAAGCAAGATGGCGTGCCATACCGCCAAAGTAGAGTTTGGTGAGGCGCGGATAGAGCCGCTCGAAGCCTGAAGTTTTTCCCAGTTCAACCCGACGTTGTTCAATGGCCTCGGCGATATTCCGTATTTCGACGTTATCCGTAACTTCGAGATCGTCCGTGTCCGCCTTGTATACGCCCCGCGTATT
>WTHE01000301.1 GCA_011523315.1 Candidatus Binatota bacterium | reverse complement strand
AGTCTGGGCGGTCTGCCAGGCGGCCTCGTCCAAGACGCCGTCCACCGCAATCAGCGCGGTCGTTGGCACGGCGATCAGCTGGGGCGTTTGAGCCTGAGCGGGGGCGGCGCACAGGCACGCCAGGCAAAAAGTGAAAGATGCTATCCACCGTATCGAGAAGGGATCAGGCTTCGCTCCGGAACGGGCGTCTCCCGCCCCCGGCGACCGCTCGTCATTCTCGTGGAAACGGGAATCAGAAGCGGTAGGTATAGCGGACCTTGATCCGGCCCTCGCGCAGGGCCGACCCGAAACGGTCCGTCTGGGCGTACCAGTTGTGGTTGTAGACGATAAAAAAGTCATTGCCGGGTTCGATGATCCAGCGCAGTTGGCTGTTCAGGCTGAGCATATCCGAGACCGTGTCATACTGCACCAGGCTGAACCACGACAGATCGGGGTTGAGCGCCAGGCTGAGCTGGGTTCGGATCAACCGGACGACAAAGTTGCCCTCGGCCAGGCGCACATCGTTTTGCTGGTACTCGCTGCTCAGGAAGACATACGGACCGGGCCGAAACTCCACCCGTCCGGTCCAGTCGTCCTTCTTGCCGCTGTAGAACCTGCCCCACTCGTAGCGCAGGTAGAGCACGACCGGGCGCTTGTCGGCGCTCTGGAATTCGGTCCGGTAACGGCGGTAGCGATAGCTGCCCGGCGGGATTGCCACCCCGTCGCTGATCTCGAAATCCTCGACCAGGCGCTCGAAGGCCTGAAAGGTAAAGGCTCGGAGTTCGTCTCCGCTGTCGAAACGCCACCAGCACGGGAAGCCGACAAAGCGGCTCAGCAGTCCGTTGGTCTGCGGGTCGGCGTAATAGCTGCCACCCGAGCCGCACGAGACCTGGCGGGTGGCCCAGCGCCTCGGGCGCGGCGCGGCGCGCACAAACCAGCGGAAGCGACGGAAGCCGTGGCGCCGGACAAAGCCCATGGTGGCGTCAAAGTCTTCCTGTATCTCCTGATACGAGGTCGAGACCTCCCAGGTGTCGTTGGGCATATTGAGGGTCGTACCCCAGGCCATGTCTCTGGTCGCCCCGGGAATGAAGCTCTTCAGAAAGAAGGCCGACCACGACAGATTTTTATTCCCCCCCAGCTCCGAGGTGCTGTACCGGAAGTCCCCCCCAGCCAGGCCGCTGGCCGGCCCGCGTTCGGGCGTGCGGCGGGTGGCAATAAAGCCGACTGAGGACTTGGTGAACAGGTCGCGCTTAACCCGGATGACGCTGAAGTTTTCGCCTGGGACGGGCTCGCGCTGTTGGGCTTGAACGCTCATGATGCCCAGCCGATACGGGCCGGTTCGGCCGCTCAGCTTGACGCCGCCCAGCAGATCGGTGGCCTTGCCGTCCTCGTCGAGACCGATCCGCCGGCTGAAAAAGGGAATGAGCAGGGGACGACGCGAGGAGGTGCTGGTCAGGTCGTCCACCGCAAAATTGCCGGCGTCCTCCAAAAAGAACTGGCGTTTCTCAGGAAAAAAGAGCGAAAAACGAGTCAGATTGACCTGCGAATCATCGACCACGGTCTCCCCGAAATCGGTGTTCAGGGTGACGCTCAGGGTCAGCCCCGGGGTGAGCTTATAGAAGGCGTTCAGCCCCGGCTGGAAGTTGGTCGCCCCGCGTCTGGGAATAGCCGAAAAGAACGGCGACACGTCCAGCCCCAGCCCTTGGTTGATATTGGCCAGGCCGGTCAACATGCCGGCCTCCGAGACCCGAAAAAAGTCCAGATTCTGTCGGTATCCCGCCCACACCGCTTCCTCGTTGTTGCGCTTGATCATCCGTTGGACGTTGAACCCCCACACGGTCTGACCGGGCGCAAAGCTGAGCGTCTGAAAGGGAATCGCGACTTCCGCCGTCCAGCCCTGCGGGGTCAGCCGCGTCCTGGCGTACCAGATGCCGTTCCAGTCCGGGTTCAGATCCTGGCCCTCGTCCGAGATAATCTGGTCAAAGCGGGCGCCGACGGCGTTGACCTGAAAGATGAAGGCGTTGCGGCGGTCGTGAAAGGTGTCGAACAACAGACTCACCCGGTCGTCGGCGTCGAGTTTGGCGTCACGGTCAAAGCGGGAGACGACAATCGCCTCGGGGTTGGAGTCAAAGCAGGTAATGCCGACATACAGCCGGGTGGATGAATACAGGACGCGGACCTGGGTGCGTTCGGAGGCCGGCGCGCCCTCATCGGGTTCGCGCTGACGCAGGGTGTCGATAGTCTGGGCGGTCTGCCAGGCGGCCTCGTCCAAGACGCCGTCCACCGCAATCAGCTCGGTCGTCGGCACGGCGATCAGCTGGGGCGTCTGAGCCTGAGCGGGGGCGGCGCACAGCCACACCACACCACACGCGAACGCTATGAGCCGTCGTATCAAGAAGGGACCGGCGCTCGTGTTCACCACCGGGGTGGGTGATCCTCTCTTCCTGAG
>WTHE01000316.1:1966-11865 GCA_011523315.1 Candidatus Binatota bacterium | reverse complement strand
GACACGAAAGGAACGCTATGGCACTGACATTAGCCCTGGCCGAACAGTTTATCGCCGCCTGCAAGCAAAAAGCCCAGGACCAGGGCTGGCAGATGAGCTTTGTGGTGGTCGACGTGGCCGGCAACCCGGTCGCCTCGGCGCGCATGGACGGGGCGCGCTGGATGACCGCCGGCATTGCCCAGAGCAAGGCGTTTACCGCAGCCACGTTCAAGCGCAGCTCAAAAGAGGTCGGCGAACTGGCCCAGGCCAGGCCGCAGCTGATCGACAATGTGATCAACATTGTCGGCCGGCCCCTGCTGCTGGCCGGCGGCGGCCTGCCGCTCATCGTCGGCGGTGAGCTGATCGGCGGCGTTGGCGCCAGCGGTGGGACGGAAGACGAAGACGTCGAGTGCGCCCAGGCCGGCCTAAGCGCGATCGGAGCGGAGTAGCCAGGCTTGCCGCCCCTCAACATTCTGCTGCTCGGCACGTTCGGCGAGGGAGCCGCCATACGCGTCCAGGCCGTCGTTCCTGGGGCTCAGATCGTTGACGCGCGCGGCAGCTTCGAGGTCGAGTACGCCGAGACCTGGCCGGCGGAGAGCGTCCAGCGCTATGTCTCGCAACGCGCCATCGCCGACAACCCCTCGACCCGAGCCGAACGCGACGCGCTGCTGGCTGCGGCCGACATCATCTGCCTGCGCTTCCCCTTCCCGCTCGACCTGCGCTCCCGCGCCCCCCGCCTCAAGTGGCTGCACCAGACACCGGCCGGAGCCTCCAACCTGCGCCGGGGAGACCTCTGGGGCAGCGACGTGCTGGTCACCACCTCGCGCGGCCTGAACAACTGCCTGCCGATTGCCGAGTATACGCTGGCCACGATTTTCAGCTTTGCCAAAGCCCTGCCCCAGGCTTTTCATGACCAGGCGCGGCGCCGTTTTGACCGGCGCCAGTACCGCTCGGTCCTGATTCAGGACAAAACCCTGGGCATCATCGGCCTGGGCGGTATCGGCAGCGAGGTCGCGCGGCTGGCCAAGGCCGTCGGCATGCGTGTGCTGGCCACCCGCCGGTCGGCGACCACAGCCCAGCCCAACGTGCAGGGGGTGGACGAGTTGCTGCCGCCTGCGGACCTGCCACGCCTGCTCGAACACAGCGACTTTGTCGTGCTGAGCACCCAGTGGACGCCCCAGACCGAGAAGCTCATCGGCGCGGCCGAGCTGCGGCTGATGAAGCCGAGCGCCTGTCTGGTCAATATCGCCCGGGGAGAGCTGGTCGATCAGCCGGCCCTGGTCCGGGCCCTGGAGGACGGGGAGATCGCGGCGGCTGCGCTGGACGTGTATGTGGACGAGTTCAGCGGTCCGCCGCCCGAAGAGCTGTGGCGGCTGCCCAACGTCCTCATCACGCCCCACACCTCGGTCAGCACCGATGTCCAATACGCGCGGGGGATTGAGCTGTTCTGTGACAATCTGCGGCGCTATGTGCAGGGCCAGCCCCTGCTCAATGTCCTCGACTGGGAGCGCGGCTACTAGGACTCCTTGGGGCCGATGTCCCGGTCCCACAGAAACTTGGCAACCGGCATGACGGCGACACCCAGGGCAATCTGCAGGATGCCGTGCGACCCCTCCTGGCCCATGGTCTGGTAGCCGTTCATGATCCAGTAACATCCAACAAAAACCAGTGCCAGCGCCGTGGCTTTCATGGGCGTCTCCTTGTGTCTCGTCCGGCTGCTGCACGTCCTATGGCACGAGGCCACGGGTCAGGTCAAGCGGTTTGTCACGACAGACTATCCCCTCTGAAACAGGGCGCTGTCATTGCCGCGTCAGGCTGCGATGGATGATCGCAATCCAGCGCTCGGCGCTGACCATGCCCGCCTGCCAGTCTTTCCACTCGTCCGGGAAACCGGCCTGGGTGATCTGCTCCAGGCTCTGCTCGGCCGCAATCCGCTGGCGGACGATGTCGGTCGTCTCGACCAGCATGCGGTGATAGGCGCGCAGCTCGTCCTTGCTCGACAGGGGTCCGTGGCCGGGGATGACCTGCACGTCATCGGCCAGCTGATCGAGCACCGTGGCGATATTGGCGGTGAACTGCTCGACATCGCCCCCGCTGTCGAGATCGACAAACGGAAAGCCGCCGGCAAAAAAATGGTCGCCCATATGGACGACGTTTGAGCCGGTGAAGAACACCACGCTGTCCCCGTCGGTATGCCCGCGCGGAAAATGCACGACCCGGATCTCCTCGCCGTTAAAATGAATCGACACCGATTCGTCAAAGGTGACGACCGGCCAGGCGGCCGGGGGAGCGGCCGGAATCGCGCGACCGCCTATGTTCTGCTCGGTCATGAGCCGCTTGCGGACGTTGGTATGGGCGATGATCGGCGCCTGCTGGCCAAACGTCGCATTGCCGCCGGTATGATCGCCGTGCCAGTGGGTGTTCAGAATGAATCTGAGCGGTCCGTCGGCCAGCCCGGTCAGGGCGGCCCGGATCTTGTCGGCCAGGGGCGCAAACTGATCGTCAACAATCAGCAGCCCGTCGGCTCCGACCGACACGCCGATGTTGCCGGCCGCCGGGTTGGCCCTCAGCATGTGGACCGTCCCGCTGACCGGAGTGGCGCTGACCTCCACCCCGCTGAAATCCTGCTGGGCGAGGCCGAGGCTGGCGCTCAAGACCAGGACGCCGAGCCACACGCCGGTACGCATCACCTGTTTCATACACTCCTTCCCTCCCGCCCGGAGCCTTCATCGGTTGACCAGCTCCCAGGCCAGTTTTTTGGCGGTCTCCAGGTCCGGCACAAAATGTTCCTGAGGCAGGTGCTCACGGATACCGAACACCTCCAGGGCTTCCGCAGCCGGGCCGGACAGGCCGGTCACAACGCAGCCCCGGGTTTCCGTCTGGGCGGCCGTGGCCAGATCCTCGACGACAAGAGCCGCGCTATCGTCCAGGGAGGTCGTTTCCGAAAAATCGAAGATGACCGCCTCGTGCTCCCGAATGTCCGCCGCGATCAACTGGGCCATCTCCCGTGAGGAGGCCACGGAAAAGCGCCCGCGCAGGGCGACGAGGCCGACGCGAGCCTCGTACGACTCCGATGCCTCAGGAGACAGCAGCGTATCCATCAGCGGGACCGATACCACGTCCCGCAACTCCTCGGGTTCCGACCGCCGGGCCGAGACAAAGCCGGCCGCAATCAGCCCGACACCGACCGCCATCACCAGGTCAACAAACACGGTCAACACCAGCGTCAGCAGCATGATGACGACATTTTCAACCGCCGCCCGATGCATCTGTCTCAGAAACCGCCAGTCGATGATGTCCCAGCCAACCTTCAGCAGGATGCTCGCCAGGCAGGCCTGCGGGATCCGCTCGACCAGCGGACCGAGGCCCAGACCGAAGGCCAGCAGGATCAGCGCGTGCAGCGCACCGGACAGCGGCGTTCGCCCCCCGACCCGCACATTGAGCACCGTCCGCATGGTCGCCCCGCCGCCGGGCAGGACGCCGAGCAGCCCGGCGGCTACATTGCCGACCCCCTGGCCAAACAACTCCCGGTTCGAGTTGTGCCGCGTTCGGGTCATGGAGTCGGCAATGAGCGAGGTCAGCAGGCTGTCGATGGAGTTGACCAGAGCCAGAATCAGGGCTGCTTGCAGGATGTCGGCCAACACTCCTAAGGCTCCCAAGGGCACCACCGGCCAGTGCAGGTCGGGAAGACCCATAGGCACTGCGCCGAGCACCGGAGCCCCATGCTCCCACAGCCCGGCGACTGCCGTGCCCACAATCAGGGCCGCCAGCGGCGAGGGCAAGAGGTCACGCAGCCGCCGGGGCCAGAAGACGGAGACGGCCAGTGAAACGCCGGCGATCATCACGGCGCCCGGATTGAGCTGGGCCAGCGCCTGCGGCCAGGCATGAACGGCGTCGCGCGGCTCGGCCTCAATCGGCGCGCCCAGACACGGCAGGATCTGGAGCAGAATGATGATGACGCCGATGCCCGACATGAAGCCCGAGACCACGGAGTAGGGGGTGTAGATGACGAAGCGTCCCACCCCAAGCAGACCGAAGGCGATCTGCAACAGGCCGCTCAGCACGACAATCGCCGCCACCTCGGCCGGATTGTGGGCGTGGTGGGCGACAATGACCGCCACGGCAATCGTTGCCGGCCCGGTGGGTCCGGAAATCTGCGACGGCGTACCACCCAATATCGCGGCCAGGAAGCCGACGACGATCGCGCCGTACAGCCCGGCGACCGGCCCCAGACCGGAAGCCACCCCAAAGGCCAGGGCCAGCGGCAGCGACACCACCGCTGCGGCAATCCCGCCAAAGATATCTCCGCGCAGGGTTTTCAGATCGAACCGCATTGCTCCTCGTCTTGCTGGCGATTATGGCCTCGGTTAGGATCGGCGGCGCGTCCCCGGATGCCGCCGTGGAGCGGTATCCTAGCTGAGGCAAACAGCCCGAACAATGGGCCGTAAGGAGTCGCTGTGAACCTGTCCGCCCGGTCTTGGGCTGTGCTGTTGAGTGTGTTCCTGTGCCTGGCCGTCCCAGGCTGCGGGTCGAGCGGTCCGTCCCAGGCACAGCCCTTTGTGGTGTTTGCTGCGGCCAGTCTCCAGGACGTGGTGGCCGAGCTGGGGACGCGATTTGCCCGAGACCAGGGTGTCGAGCTGGTCTACAATTTCGCCGCCTCAAACACCCTGGCCCAGCAGATTGAGGCTGCTCCGGTCGCGGATGTGTTTTTGTCCGCCAACGTCCGCTGGATCGAGTTTCTGGAACGGGCCGACCGGCTGGTCGCGGGCAGCCGGCGGAATTTTGCCTCCAACCGTTTGGTCGTCATCAGCCGCCACGATGCGCCCCTGGCCCTCAGCCACCCCCGGCAGCTGGCCACGGCACAGTTTGCGTTTCTGGCCCTGGCCGACCCGGACGCGGTGCCAGCCGGCCGCTACGCCAGGGCGTTTCTGCAATCGGTCCGGGTCGGTGAGCGTGAGTTGTGGCAGCTGCTCAGAGACCGGCTGGCGCCAACCTCGGACGTGCGGGCCGCCCTGGGTCTGGTCGAGTCCGATCCGGCCATCGTCGGCATCGTCTACCGCACCGACGCGGCACGCTCGTCCCGGGTCAAGGTGTGGTATGAGGTGCCGGCCCAACCCCGGAATCCGATTGTGTACTGTGCGGCCGCAGTCAAGGACCGGCCCAAGGCCGTCCTGGCCGAGCGGTTTCTCGACCTGCTGGGCAGTCCGCAGGCCCGGGCGGTGTTGGCCGAGCACGGTTTCGTCACCGCTCCGTCTCTTGCTTTCGACCCGGCCAGCGGGCACATAGAGGGGCGAGCATGCTGCGTCAAGACATCGTCTCCATCCTGCTGCTGACCCTCCAGACCGCCTCGGTCGCCACGGTGTGTATGATGGTGCCGGCCACCCTGCTGGGCTATGCCCTGGCCCGGTACGATTTCCGGGGCAAAGACTTTGTGTCGGCCGTGGTCGGTCTGCCGCTGGTCTTGCCGCCGACTGCGGTCGGCTTTCTGCTGCTGCGCCTGTTCGCCGTCGACGGCCCCCTGGGGCGCCACAACCTGGGTCTCGACCTGGGCCTGCTGCTGAGTTGGAGAGCCGCCGCGCTGGCCGCTGCGGTGATGTCGTTTCCGCTCGTCGTGCGAACCGCCAAGGTGACGTTTGAGGGCATCAACCCGCGGCTTGAGATGATGGCCAAGACCCTTGGCCACAGTACGCTGGCGACCTTTTTTCGCTACACCCTGCCGCTGGCCAAACGCGGTCTGCTGGCCGGCCTCATCCTCGGTTTCACCCGGGCGCTGGGCGAGTTCGGCGCCACCGTGACCATTGCCGGCAATATCCCGGGCCGAACCCAAACCCTGTCCGCAGCCATCTTCAGCGCCCAGCAGCTGGGCGACACGGACCGAGCCTACGCCCTGATGCTGCTGGCCCTGGGCCTGGGGTTTGTCGCCATCCTGAGCGCGGAACTCCTGTCCCGCACGCCAAGAGTAATCCCATGACCAGCCCCATGACCGGCCTGCCCTCCCCGTCTCACACCCTGGTCGCGCGTGTGCGCCTGGCGCTGGACCGCTTTGACCTGAACGTCGATATCACCACCCGCCGCCAGGTGACCGGCATCTTCGGCGTGTCGGGCTCGGGCAAGACCAGCCTGCTCGAAGCCATCTGCGGGCTGCGGCGCGAGGCCCAGGGCTACATCCGTCTCGACGACGAGGTGTGGCTGGACACGGCCAAGCGAACCTGCGTCAAACCCGAGCGGCGCAACATCGGCTATGTGCCCCAGGACGGCCTGCTCTTTTCGCATAAAAACGTCCGCCAGAATCTGCTGGCCGGCGCCAGACGGGCAATCCGCAACGGTCATCCGCTCCGGGTCACACTGAGGCTGGTGACCGAGATTCTGGAGCTTGGCCCCCTGCTTGAGCGCAGTGTGACCACGCTGTCGGGTGGAGAGCGCCAGCGCGTGGCGCTGGGCCGGGCGATCTGTTCCGGGCCGCGGCTGCTGCTGCTTGACGAACCGTTCGCCTCGCTCGATCTGGCCCTGCGGCGCAAACTGCTGCCCTTTGTGCGCCGTATTCGGTCCGAGTTTCGGATTCCCATGCTGTTTGTGTCGCACGACCCGCTTGAGGTCCAGGCCTTGTGCGACGACCTGATCGTGCTCAGAGACGGCGCGACCATCGCCCACGGTGAGCCGCGCCAGGTCTTGACCGACCCGGACATTTTTTCCCTGGCCGAGCAGCAGGGCTTTGAAAACATCCTGGCGTGCCGTCTGATCGACACCCAGGCCAGCACCTGTCGGGTTCGTCTGGGACAGCGGCCGCTCGGGACAGACGCGCAAGCCGGCTCTCGGTCGGTCGAACTGACGACCATGCGGGCTGAGGCTCAGCCGGGCGACCTGATGCTGGCCAGTCTGCCGGCCACCGACATCATGATTGCGACCCATAAACCCCAGGGGCTGTCGGCCCGCAACATCCTGCCGGCCCGGATTACCCAGCTGCGGCTGGTCGGTTCGGTCGGGCTGGTCACGGCCGAGCTGTCCGCCGACCTGCCGCCCCTGACCATTGAGGTCACGGAGACGAGTTTTGTTGAGCTGGGCCTGCGGCCTGAGCGTCAGATTTTCCTGGTCATCAAGGCGACCTCGTGCCGCCTGTACGAGGGCGAGCGCCGCCTGGCGCCGGACTGAGCCGAGCCGCAGCGTGTCCTCATTCCGCCGCCCCCTTCCAGGTCCGGTAACTGTCCGGGGTCATGACCTCCCAGTAGTAGCTGCACGCCCGGTTCTGACAAAAGGCCATGATCTGAGAGGTCAGGTGTCGCTTGCGGTAGTAGCGCAGCTCAAAGGGGTAGCGCTTGATTTTTTTGGTGAAACGACCGCACTCTGGGCAGCGTGCGCTGACCAGCTTGTCTTTGTTCCAGACCTCTTGAATTGCCATCGGTCACAGGTGCAGCGCGCAGGTCACACGGGCAGGACGCGATAAGGGAGCCAGCATGGATCACGTCGTCGGGGTCTACCAGGGCATAGTACGGGATAACCGCGACCCGCAAAAGAGGCTGCGGCTCAAGGTCGAGGTGTTTGAGGTGTCGGGCGTGGCCGAGTGGGCGCTGCCGTGCCTGCCGCCGGGCGTGGAGAGCCTGCCCGGCGTCGGCGAAACGGTCTGGCTGGTGTTTCAGGGCGGCGACCGCCGCAAGCCGGTCTGGCTCGGCGTGCTGCCGGGCAGCCTGGCTTAGCGCGTTTCACCCTTAGGTGTAGCCGTGTAGGTCAGGTTAGCCGGAGGCGTAACCTGACATCCCGTACATGTCGGATTACGCTACGCTAATCCGACCTACCACACCCTATCGGGAAACGCGCTAAGCCGGCTGAAACGGCCCGGCATACGAGACGCCATACTCCAGGGCCAGGCTCCACAGCTGATAGCCGAGCAGCAGGCCGCCGAGCAGCAGGCCGACCGCCAGCGCCAGGCTGGCGCCGGCGATGAGGCTGGCGCCGGTGCCGGTTCGGAGCCGGGTTGTCCACACCACCCGCATGCCCGGCGGCGGAACGCGGCCGGACCGCAAGACACGCACGGCAAAGCTGGCCAGCAGGGCGGCCAGGCCGCCGAGCAACAGCCCGCTGCCCACCGCCCAGACCTGGTACAGCTGTTTCAGCCCGGCGGCGGCCATGCGGGGATAGATCGCCCGCAGTTCCAGCATCGAGTCGAAATACGCCTGGGTGTAGACCAGAGCGCCAAAGCCGAGGGCCAGCGTCAGCACTGCGGTCAGTATCGCGCGGGTTCTGACCAGCGGGTCGGCATGGATGAGCTGGGGTGTCATAGTCCCGGTCCGGCGTCCGTTCTGTTACCTCGTCACCACGATTATGCTAGCCTGTCGCCCCATGGCAAACGACCCCCTGTCCGACACCCGTCGCCAGAGCTACTGGCGTAAGAATCTGACGATTGTCGCCGCCCTGCTGAGCGTCTGGTTCAGCGTGTCTTTCGGCCTGTCTATCCTCTTTATCGACGCCCTGAACACCGTCCGGGTGGGCGGCTTTCGACTGGGCTTCTGGATGGCCCAGCAGGGCTCGCTGTACATCTTCATCATCCTGATCTTTGTCTACGTGTGGCTCATGAACCGTCTGGACCGGGCCTACGGCGTCCACGAACACGATCCAGCGGGCGGGGGAGCATGATGGACATCGATCCGGTCAGAACCTGGACCTTCATCATCGTCGGTCTGTCGTTTGCACTATACATCGGCATCGCCTGGTGGGCCAAGGCCGAGTCAACCAGCGATTTCTACGTGGCCGGCTCGCGGGTCGGGGCAGTGGCCAACGGCATGGCGACTGCGGCCGGCTGGATGAGCGCGGCCTCGTTCATCTCCATGGCCGGCATGATGTCCTTCCTGGGCCGCGACGGCGCCATGTATCTGATGGGCTGGACCGGCGGCTATGTGCTGCTGGCCCTGTTGCTGGCGCCGTATCTGCGCAAGTTCGGCAAGTACACAGTGCCGGATTTTGTCGGCGAACGCTATTACTCGCAGACCGCCCGGATCGTCGCCCTGGTGTGCGCCATCTTTGTCTCGTTCACCTATGTGGCCGGCCAGATGCGTGGCGTAGGGGTGGTGTTTGCCCGTTTTCTGGAGGTGCCGGTTGAGCTGGGCGTGGTCATCGGCATGGCGCTGGTTCTGGTCTACGCCGTGGCCGGCGGCCAAAAGGGCATTACCTATACCCAGGTCGCCCAGTACTGTGTGCTGATCTTCGCCTATATGCTGCCCAGCTTTTTTATTTCCCTGCTGATGACCGATACCCTGCTGCCCCAAATCGGCTTTGGCGCGGAACTGAAAACCGAGCCGGGCGTGTCGCTGCTCGACAAGCTCGACGGGCTGAGTCAGGAGCTGGGTTTTGCCGCATACACGGGTCGGGGGGCGAAGACCGTCATTGACGTGTTTTTCATCACCCTGTCGCTGATGGTTGGCACGGCCGGTCTGCCGCACGTCATCACCCGTTTTTTTACGGTGCCGCGGGTCAAGGACGCCCGCATCTCGGCCGGCTGGGCGCTGTTGTTCATCGTCATCCTGTATGCGACCGCGCCGGCCGTGGCGGCCTTTGCCCGCACCAACCTGTTGACCAGCGTCCACAACGCCGAATACGCCCAGGTGCCCGACTGGTTCTCCAAGTGGGAAGAGACCGGCCTGATCCGCTTTGCCGACAAGAATCAGGACGGCCGCATCCAGTACTACAACGATCAGAACCCGGCCTTTGCCGACCGCGCCGCCGCCCAGGGCTGGAACGGCAACGAACTCCACATCGACCGCGATATCATCGTGCTGGCCAACCCGGAAATCGCCCGGCTGCCGGCCTGGGTCGTGGCCCTGGTGGCGGCCGGCGGTCTGGCCGCAGCCCTGTCTACGGCCGCCGGTCTGCTGCTCGTCCTGTCCACCTCCATCTCCCACGACCTGATGAAAAACGTGCTCAGCCCCCAC
>WTHE01000316.1:0-1956 GCA_011523315.1 Candidatus Binatota bacterium | reverse complement strand
CCACATCACCGAGCGCCAGGAGCTGCGTTACGCCCGGCTTGCGGCGGTCGTGGCGATTATTATCGCCGGCTATTTCGGCATTCACCCGCCGGGCTTTGTGGCCCAGGTCGTGGCCTTTGCTTTTGGGCTGGCCGCGTCGAGCTTCTTTCCGGTCATTGTCCTGGGCATCTTCTCCAAACGCATGAACCATCTCGGCGCCATTGCCGGGATGATCTGCGGCATGAGTTTTACCAGCGCCTATATCATCTACTTCAAGTTCATCAGCCCCGAGACCAATACGGCCGCCCATTGGCTGTGGGGCATCTCTCCCGAGGGCATCGGCGGGGTCGGCATGCTGCTCAACTTCGGGGTGGCGATTGTCGTCTCGTCCCTCAGCCGTCCCCCGGCCCAGACCGTCCAGAACCTGGTGGAAGAGATCCGCGTCCCGCGCAAAGAAGAGCCGATTTCCCCTTGAGACACATGCCCCTGACGCGGATTCGCTCACGGGTATCGGCCGGCTCCTGCTCCCCCGCTGACGACCTGAAAGGGCTTGTCCACTGCTTGAACGGCAAGGGGTCGAGTAGTACTCTTACCGGTAATACTCAATGGCCAACACAGGAGCTGCCATGAAAGTCACCGTGAAGGGTCAGGTCACCATACCGCTGCCGATTCGGGAGAAGCTCGGTATCACGCCCAACAGCGAGGTGGACTTTGTTGAAGAGGGCGAGCGGGTGTACATCAGAAAAATCCTGTCCAGCCCATCAACCGGGCGCTTTCACCGGTTCCGTGGAGCGGCGACCGTCAAAATGACAACACAGGAAATCCTGTCTTTGACCAGAGGCGAGGCATGACCCCCTTTCTCGTGGACTCCAATATCCTGCTGGATATTTTTGAGGACGATGCGCAATGGGCGGACTGGTCGGAAACCACCTTGCAGCAGTATGCTGCGTCACACACCCCAACAATCAATCCGGTCATCTATGCTGAGGTATCCGTCGGCTTCGCCCGCATTGAGGAACTGGAAGCCGTCTTGTCCGGGTGCGGAATACACCTGCTCGCCATCCCCAAGGAGGCCCTCTTTCTGGCCGGGAAAGCGTTTCTGACGTACAGGAGAAGAGGCGGGACAAAAAACTCGCTCCTGCCGGATTTCTTCATTGGCGCACATGCGGCGGTGAGCGGCTTAACGCTGATGACACGCGATGCGTCTCGATATCAGTCCTATTTTCCTGGCGTACAGCTGATTACTCCCACGGTCCGTTTGAACTGACAGCCTGCCTTGGGTACATTGCGGCAGGACGGATGCCACGCGTGGCGAACCGGCTGCCCCCCGCCAGGTGCGGCTCCCGGATGGGTCCGTGCACGAGTCCAACACGCGGATTCGCCTCGTCCAGTTGCAAGACCAGTATCAAGACCACGAACCCTGGTTCGGCATTGAGCAGAAATATACGTTTTTCCGCGGGCGGTCGCCCCTGGGTTGGCCGGCGCCCGGCTATCCCAAGCGCCCGGTGCCCCGCAACGACGACGCAGCCAAAGCCCTCAAAAAACGCACCCTGACCAATCTCTCCAACACTCGCCCGCAATGGCTGGCCGACGCCCACGCCGCTCTTGATGCCGCTGTGGCGGCAGCCTACGGCACCCACCGCAAAGAACAGCTGCTCTGCCATATCCAGCCCGATTGTTGTCGCCTGCATCGGGGTCCCTCCTGTGACTCCCGATGGATGTCGTTGGTCTCCATCCCGGCTCACTCGAAGCCATAATGGAAACGCGAGGGTCCATCCCATCGCCCTACACGGCTGCACTGCCGCGCTTCCCCCTTTGGCAAAGCCTGCCCTGAGCTATGTGTCGCAGGGGGGGGGAGTGCGGGGGATGTGCCTGACACACCGCCGACCCTCCGGGGGGGCGGGACAGTAAGACCGGCCATTTTACGAGCCGGTTGACTACATCCACCAAAATTACGGGTACGTCGTACAAATTTTA
>WTHE01000272.1 GCA_011523315.1 Candidatus Binatota bacterium | reverse complement strand
TCGGTGTACCGGACGAACAGTGGGGCCAAAAGATTGCCGCCTTTGTGGCGGTGCGTCCGGGCCAGACGGTGACCGAGGATGAGCTGGGAGACTTCTGCCGCCAGCGGCTGTCGAGCTTCAAGAAACCCGAAGACATTCACTTCATGGACGAGCTGCCCAAAAACCACATGGGCAAGATCCTGAAAAAGGAACTCCGTGCCGAGTATGGGGAGTGAGCTTGTCCGGCCCAGCCATGTCAGACCTCAGCTACACCACCCACGGGCGCTATGCCCGGCTGGCTTTGAACCGGCCCGACACGGGCAACCGGCTCACGCCGGCCATGGCCCAGGAGCTGGCTACGGCCTGCGAGGCGGTCGAAGACGATGACGAGGTCGAAATCCTGCTGCTGACCGGTCAGGGCGGGGTGTTCTGCACCGGTCTTGAGTGTTCGCCTCCAGCGACCGCCCACCGCATTCGTCAGCAGTTCGGTTCGCTGACGTGTGTCGAGCGGCTGGGAGCCCTGACCAAGCCGACCATTGCCGTGCTGAACGGGGACGCCATAGGGGTCGGCCTCGAACTGGCCCTGGCCTGCGATCTGCGCCTGGCAAAAGCCGGCGCGCAGCTCGGTCTGCCGCAGCTGAGCGAGGGACTGATCCCGTTCTGCGGCGGCACCCAGCGCCTGCCCCGCATCGTCGGCCAGGCCAGGGCGCTGGAGCTGATTCTGACCGGCACCCGGCTCGACGCGGACCGGGCCCAACAGATCGGCCTGGTGACGGAGACCATCGAACCGGAGCGCTTTGCCGCCCGGGTTGACGAGGTGCTGGCCGGCCTGCTGGACAAAGGCCCGCTTGCTCTGCGCCTCGGCAAAGAAGCCGTGCTCAAGGCCATGGACCTCAGCCTGGCGCAGGGCACCCGCCTGGAGGAAGACCTGTACGTCCTGCTTCAGACGACCCAGGACCGGGCCGAGGGTGTCGCGGCGTTTTTGGCGAAACGTAAGCCGGTCTTTACGGGCAGCTAAAAACCCCGCACAATGCGTCAGATATTCTTGATAGGAGGGTAGTGCGATGCAACTCGGAAAAATGTACATGTGCGGAAACTGTGGCGCTCAGATCATTGTCACCAAAGGCGGAGACGGCACGGTGAAGTGCTGCGGCAAAGAAATGCAGAAGAAATAATTCTGCCCCGCACCCTTTGGTGTTCGGCCTGTTGCCGCCAGCACCGTCCAAGGCCCAGCGCTCGGACCGAGCGGCTGGGCCTTTTTTGTGTTCTGCCCGGCGCGTTAGAAAGTCGGCTTGCAGCAGCCCGGCCTGATCGTTATCATGGCGCGCAAAAGATGGACCGCTAAGGTCCAAGACAGACCGTTGAGGTGAGTGTTTCATGCCCGAACCGATTACGGCTGAGGAAATCAGCCAGCTCATTGTCCAGGGGATTCCTGACGCCGAGGTCAAAATCCGCGACCTGACCGGGGGCGGGGATCACTACGAAGCGCTCGTCATCTCGGCGTCGTTTCAGGGAAAAATGAAAGTCGCCCGGCACCGGATGGTGTATGGGGCGTTGCAAGACGCAATGGTGGAGCGAATTCACGCCCTGAAGCTCAGCACCCTCACCCCCCAGGAGGCGGAGGCTGAGGCGGCCAGCGTCTTAAGCATACAGCCCGGCAAAGCGTCCTGAGCCGTCAGCGCGTTTATTCACCCACCCATCACAGGAGGAAAGACCCATGGCAGACGACATCCTCAGCCAGATCGATCAGCACGTCAAAGACACCCCGATCCTCATCTTCATGAAGGGCAACCCGCAGTTCCCCATGTGCGGCTTCTCGGCGGCCACGATTCAGATCTTTGATTCGCTCGGCGTGCCCTACCAGACGGTTGATGTGCTCCAGAACCCCGCCGTTCGGGAGGGAATCAAGCAGTACTCGAACTGGCCGACAATCCCGCAGGTGTACGTCAAGGGTGAGTTCATCGGCGGCTGCGATATCATCCAGGAGATGCACCAGAGCGGTGAGCTTGAGCCGGTCGTGCGGGCAGCCATTGAAGACGAAGGCTAAGCCACCCGACTCTGCCGCACACTAGCCCACCTATAGCTCTATTGCGGCGGGAGCGCTCTGTGCTGTCGCTGCACGTCTGTGTTCGACGTTTTCGTTGTTGGAATAGTTGCGCTGTTGTACACTCAGGGACGTGGCAGTCTACGAATTGGTTTGGTCGGAAGACCGTATTGATCATATCGCAGAACACGATATACGCCCTGAAGAAGTCGAAAAGGTCTGTTTCGGGCATCCCTTCGTGCAACGCACGAAGTCTTTTGGCAAGAATCCTGTCTACTATATCCTGGGACAAACTACCTCTGGCCGCTATCTGTTCTGTGTCATAATACAGTTCCCTGGCGGAAGAGGATTTCCAGTAACGGCCCGTCCCATGACCCAAAAAGAGAAGCAACGTTTCAACCGCTGGAGACGTCAATGAAGAGCCTCAGAGTTCCCCGCACCGATTCGATCGAAGAGCTAGCGCGGTTTTGGGACAGTCATGACCTCACTGACTTTGAAGAGGAGTTGGAAGAGGTCACAACACCTGTCTTTGAACGCAAACCAGAAACAGTCATTCCCCTTCATCTGTACCTTGAGGAGCTTGAGGCGCTCAGACGGGTAGCCCAGGCCAGAGGCATTGAAGAAGCAGCCTTGCTGCGAGAATGGGTGTTAGAAAAGTTGCACGCTACTGTGTAGCAGGGCAGTCTCTCCGCAGGGGTGCTGTATCTAACAGACTCCCCGCCCCGCCAAAAACAACCCGTGAACACCAAGGACGAAATACTCGCAAGGCTTGATGCTCTCATTCAGAAAGCCGAAAATGTCCTTCGCACCCAGAGGGCGGCTCCAAACAAGGATGAGAGAGACGACGAGCTGCGTCCCAGCTATGATCTCCGCCGACTTCTCAAAGGAGGAGTGCGGGGCAAATATGCGGAGCGGTATCAAGCAGGCACGAACTTAGTTCTGCTAGACCCCGATGTTGCCCGGGCTTTTGCGAATGACGCAACAGCAATTAACAAAGCCTTGCGGTTGGTGCTTCAGCTGACCGAGCTCCCCACAAGCCGACGGCATGGACTGGCAAAAGACGGAGAGTGAGAGCGGTGCGCTCCACTTAGCTGCGGGCGGAGAAGTACCAGCCATGAAAAAGCCGAAACTTTCGTACTTCGAGCAAGAAGACGTTCTGCATCTTGTCATTTCCGAAGAGGAGGAAGCGAGGAGCCTCGAACTGAACCCTGATATTACGGCAGAGCTGAACGAGAAAGGTGAGCTGATCGGGATTGAGATCCAGAACGCCCACGCATTTGTTCAAGAAGCGCTCATGGGGGGCGTACAGGCGAAGGGACTCCGACTCATTCCTGCTGGTAAGTAGCCCAGGCAGAAACGTCGTGACACGTTTCGCTCGCCTGAGTTATCAGACTGTATTGGAGCTGTGAGGATTATGAAACCGTTGACACGTATCACCCTTGATCCAGCGGTCATGGGCGGGAAACCATGTATTCGTGGGTTGCGTGTGACCGTAGGGACCGTGGTGGGCTTGCTCGCCGCAGGCCATTCCACCGCACGAATCCTGGATGCCTATCCGTATTTGGAGGAAGAAGATATCCGCGAAGCGCTGGCGTATGCAGCATGGCGGGCTGAAGAATTTGAATCTCTTATCAGCCACGGCACGAGACGCTCCTGGAGGCAGGAGCGCTGATCGTGGTAGACGAAAATAGCTCCAGAGCCCGGGTTCTCCCCCTAAAGTCCTGAGACCTACCTCTATTCTCCAGTGAAGACTTCAAGCAAACCCGGGAGCAGGGCAACCGTGTACCACCATTCCAGGCTCTTCCTCTGCGCCTCTGTCATGGCTCTGTTGCTGACCGCGTCACCGGCGGCGGCTCTTATCGACTGGAGCACGACCGAACTGCACTTCCAGTATGGTCATATCGAGAATCCGTTCTCAGACCTCAACGACGACACCTTCATCCTCACCCTCCAGAACGCCCTGGGCTGGAAATATGGCGAGAGCTTCTTTTTTGCCGATTTCATCGAAGACGTGGAGGGTGACGACTTCAACGACACCGATCTGTACTTCGAGTGGTATCCGAGCTTCAGCCTGGGTAAGCTGACCGGCAAGCAGCTCGGCATCGGGCCGATCAAGGACTTCTCGCTGCTCTTCGGCCTCAACGTCAGCGTCGACGCCAAGGTCATCAAATATCTGCCCGGCCTGCGCGCAGCCTGGGATATCCCGGGTTTTGCCTTTCTGAACACCGAGTTGACCGCCTATATAGACGACAGTCGAGGCGTGTCGCGGGGCGGGGCGCCCAAAGAGAGCGACAGCTTCCTGTTCGACATCAACTGGGCCTATCCCTTCAGCATCGGCAAGCTGTCCTTCTCAATCGAAGGCCACGCCGAGTACGTGCACTGCCGTACCAACGAGTTCGGCAATCATGTCAAAAGCTGGATTCTGGCCCAGCCGCAGTTTCGTCTGGATCTGGGCAAAGTCTTGACCGGGGCGGCCGACCGGCTGTTTATCGGGCTGGAGTACCAGTACTGGCGCAACAAGCTCGGCACGGAAAACGACGAAAGCCTGCCCCAGTTCCTGCTGGTCTGGCGGTTCTGAACACGACCTACGGCGTTACCGCCACCCCCCACGGAATACTGCCGACCGCAATCGTCTTGATCAGGCTATCGGTCGTGGTGTCAATCACGGCCAGGCCGTCGGACCGGCCCATGGTGGCGTACAGTTTTTTGCCGTCCGGGGTCAGCGCCGACCACCAGCAGCGCGTCCCGCCCAGCGGAATGGTTGCGGTCACCCGGTTGGTGGTGGGATCGATCACCCGCACGTCGTTGGCCCGACCGTGCACGACGTAGACTTTTGAGCCATCCGGCAGCACCGAGATACCGACCGGCCGCTCGCCCATGCTGATCGTCTCGGTCACGGCCAGTTTCTCGACATCAATGACCGACACGGTATGGCTGCGCTCGCTGCTCACATAGGCGGTCTTCCCGTCGGGCAGAAACGCCACCCCGCGCGGGTTCTCGCCGACCTTGATTGAAGACACAACCTCGTAGGTCTGGGTATCAACGACGGTCACGTCATGAGACGTCTCGTTCGGCACAAAGGCCAGCCGGCCGTCGGGCGAGATCACTACCGTTTCCGGCTCGACACCGGCCTGAACGGTGGCAATCACCTCCTTGCTCGCCAGCTCAACGATCCGCATCACGCCCTCGTTCTCGTTGACCACGAACAGCCGGGTTTCGTCATTGCTGAGATCAATGCCCTCGGGATCAATGCCGACCGGGAAGGTCTCGACAACGGTGTTGGTTTCGGCGTCAATGACCGAGATGTCGTTGGAGTTGCCGTTGGCGGCGTACACCCGCTTGCCGTCGGCCGATATGACCAGCCCGCGCGGCCGGTCGCCAACCGCGACCTTGGCCACGACTTCGTCGGTCTGGGTGTCGATGACCCACACGTCGTTCGACTTTTCGTGGCTGACGTAGGCAAAGGGCTGGGCGAAGGCCGAAGAAGGCAAGGCAAAAGGCAAAAGGCAAAGGGCAAAGGGCAAAAGTGAAAAACGTGTTCCAACCTGCGTCGTCAGTTGTGTCATGTGCCTACCCGTCCCACTTTCTTATTCGTGCGCCGCAATAGCGGCGGTTTTTTGCCCGTCGGCGGCTTTGCCCTCCTGACATCGGGAGGCGGATTTCACATAGGCCAGGATTTGCCACAGCATATCGTCGGGCAGCTGGCCCTTCCACGGCGCCATTTCGGTATTGGGAACGCCGTCGAGGAGGACCTGGAACATCTCTTTGTCGCTGTTGCCGTACTTCGACTCACAGTCAAACAGGCTCGGCGCCTTGGCCTCGCGCTCAATGTCCGGCATGACGTGGCAGTAGCCGGTACACACCGCCTGAAACAGGGCCTCGCCCTCGGCAATGGCGGCCGCATCGCCGGCAAAAGGATTGGTGTCCTGGCCACGGGCCTGGCCGGCCGTTCCATCCAACAGACTCAAGACACAAAGGACCAAACCGATTCTCAAACGACTCATATCCGTGCGTACTCCCTAGGGTTGTCTGTTGCTCAGCGACTGAAACATCAGCTGCTGCATCTCGGCAAAGCTGTAGGTGGTGGCAAAAGGGCGGTGGGCCGGGATGCCATACTTGTCGAGCAGGCGGGTGAGGGCGCCGGATTCGGTCAGGCTGCCGAGCGCGGCGTCGATGGCCTGGCGCAGCTCGGCGTCGTCTTTCCGGGTGGCGACCGATTCGTTCCAGCGCACCACGCTGGGCGGCTCAAGCCCATCGACGATCCGTAACGGCAGCTCAGGATGGGCGCGCAGATGCCAGCCCGCCTTCGGGCCCCACAGCAGGGCGGCGGCCGCCCTGCCGCTGCCCACCGCGCCGAGCGCCTCTTCGAGGGAAAAGACGGTGAAGGTCTGGATTTTCCGGGCGCTCAGCATGAAATTGGCAATCGTCTGGGCGCGTACCGCAACCGCTCCGTCGCCGACCTCGTCCAGGCTGCGGAGGCTCTTGGCGGTCGGCCCGACCAGCTCAAAGCCCGCCCCGTAGTACGGCTCCCCAACCACCAGCGTCGGCGCTTCGTCGAGCGCTTCGTTGAGCGCATCTTGGCCCGGCACGCTGAAAATCGCGTCGCAGCGGCCGCGCGCCAGCCCAAAGACAGGCAGGTCGGTCTCCTCAATCTCGGTGATCCGGGTGTCGTGCTCAATCCAGACCGGCTGAAACCCACGCCCCATTGCCTCGGCAACCGCCCGGGCCGTTTCCAGGTCAAACCCGCTCTCATCGGCCTGCCACGAGTAGGGCGGGTTGTTGGCCAGCAAACACGCCCGCAACACCCCGGCGTCCTGGCTCCAGGCCGTGCCAAGGCTCAGCAGGATAACCCAACCGGCACCGACAAGTCTGGCCATCAACGCTCGCCCGCCTCCACCCCGGTCGGTCATTCTTCACCTTCGGGCAGGGCAAACACAAACAGGGTGCTGCCTTTGGACGCCAGCGGGTTCTCGCCGACCAAAGACACGGCCAAGCCCCCGCCGCCGCTCGGAATCGCCACGTACTGACGCCCGTTGACCTTATAGGTGGCCGGCTGACCACGCACCGTGGAGCCGGTCTGAAACTTCCACAGCAGCTCCCCGCTCGTGTCGTCAAAGGCCAGCGCATAGCCCTTCTGGTCGCCGGTGAACACCAGGCCGCCGGCGGTGGCCATAGTGCCGCCGACCAGGGGATAGTCGTCTTTGTAGCGCCACTTCACCGCCCCGCTCGACACGTCCACCGCAGACAGATGGCCGTAGGACGACTGGTCGTCGGCCTCGGTCTTGCCGGGCCCACCGCCCCAGAAGGGAATGCCCTGAATAAAGGTGGCCGCGCCTTTGATCATCTGCCAGCAGCTCTCGACCACCGGCAGATACATATACTTGGTGATCGGGCTGTAGGCGGCGGTCCACGAGCCATTTTTGCCGCCGACCGAGCCGGGGCAGATGAATTTCCCGGCCTCCTTGGTCGGCACGTATTCGGGGTTCACAATCGGCCGGCCCTGCTCATCAAGACCCTTGGCCCAGTTGAGTTTTTCCACATATTGCGAGCCGTGCAGAAACTCGCCCGAGGTGCGGTCGAGGACGTACAGGTAGCCGTTGCGGTTGGGCTGGGCCAGGGCTTTGACCGTCTTGCCGCCCCGCTCCACATCGATCAGAAACAGGTCGGTATTGCCGTCATAGTCCCAGATATCGTGCGGCGTGAACTGGAAGTGCCACTTGATCGCCCCGGTTTCCGGGTCCAGGGCCAGCACCGAGTCGGTGTACAGATTATCGCCCTCGCGCACATCGCCGTTCCAGTCCGGGGACGGGTTGCCGGTCGCCCAGAAAATCACGTCCTGCTCGGGGTCGTAGGAGCCGGTAATCCAGGTCGGCCCACCGCCGATCTTCCACGAGTCGCCGGCCCAGGTCTCAGACCCGGGTTCGCCCTCGCCCGGGGTGGTATAGCGACGCCAGCGGCGCTCCCCGGTCTCCACATCATAGGCGTCCACATAGCCCCGAATGCCGTACTCGCCGCCGGCAATACCGACGATGACCTTGTCCTTGACGATGAGGGGTGCGGCCGTGGCGCTGTAGCCCTTGCGGTAGTCGTCGATCTCAGCCTGCCAGACCAGGCCGCCGGTCTGGGCCTGGAGGGCGACCAGGCGGGCGTCCAGGGTGGCCATGAAGACCTTATCGCCACTGATCGCCACGCCCCGGTTGCTCGGGCCGCAGCACACCCGCATATCGCCGGGCAGCGGGTGATCATAGCGCCACAGCATCTCGCCGGTTTCGGCCTGAATCGCATACACGTGGTTAAAGGCGGCGGTCATATACATGATGCCGTCAGCCACGACCGGCGAAGCCTGGAACTGGGCCGGCACCCCGGTTTGAAACATCCATACCGCCTGGAGCTTGTTCACATTGGTGCGGTTGATGTCGGTCAGCGGGCTGAAGCGGGTGCTGTCATAGCTGCCGCCGTACATCAGCCAGGCCGACGGGTCGGCCGTCCCTTTCAGCAGACGCTCGTGGGTGATGGGCTTGAAATCGCTGATCTGGGACGCCCCATTTTGGGACTGCGTGGCCGACGGCGGGGCGGGTGCGGCCGACGGCGGCGGCTCGGCGGTCTCCGCTCTGCCGCCCACGGCGGTTGCCTCAAGGGGGACACCGAGCACGAGCAGGCTTCCGGCGACCAGGCTTCGTAGCAGCGTCTGTAGCCCTGCGTATTGCATAGGTTTTTCCTCCTGTGGGCGGAGTAGCCCCGACTGAATGCGGTCGAAAGGTACTGGCTTTTTCGCGGTCGGTCAAGGGGAAATCGCCCCAATCCCAGGCGCGGATGGCCACCTCCGCCTTGCGCCTCGGGGTTGTCCTCTGTATATGGGGACAGCCCACATGCACGCAACACCCACACTCCGCCTCCGCCTGCTTGTCCTCGTCATCGCTGTGCTCGGTGTGCTGACGGCGTTCTACACCCGAGAGGTCAACCAGGGCGTGTGGAATGGGGGCAAGGCCGCCTGGTGGGATTTTCACCTCATTGACCTGGGCCTGACCGGTTGGGGCAAGGCGCCCCGCCAGCCAATCGCTTTCAGTCACGCCCTGCACGCCGGGCAGTACGGGCTCGACTGCCTGTACTGTCACAGCGCGGCCCGCGTCTCGCCCCAGGCCGGCGTTCCGTCGCTCGAGACGTGTATCGGCTGCCACAAAAGCGCCACCGACAAGCCCGAGCTGCTCAAGGTCCAGGACTACTGGCAGCGCCAGGAACCCATCCCCTGGCTGCGGGTGCATACGCTGCCGCTGTTTACCCGCTTCAGCCACAAACGCCATGTCCGGGTCGGCGTGGCCTGCGACAGCTGCCACGGACAGGTCGTCCAGATGGAACGGGTCGAGCAGGTGTCGTCGCTGAAGATGGGCTGGTGTGTGACCTGTCACGAGGCGCAGCAGGCCGACAAGGACTGCCTGGTATGCCATTATTGACCCTCATAACGGATTGCGCGCATGGGAATTGATCGCCGAAACTTTCTGAAACTGCTCGGCGTCAGCTCGACCGCACCGCTGGTCAGCTGTGCGTCGGGGCCGGTCGAGACCATCATTCCATACGTCATTCAGCCCGAAGACCTTGTCCCCGGGCTGGCCAGCTACTATGCCACCACCTGTCGAGAATGCCCGGCCGGCTGCGGCATGCTGATCCGCACCCGCGAGGGCCGGGCGGTCAAGGCCGAGGGCAATCCGTCCCATCCGGTCAACGCCGGCGCCCTGTGCGCCCGAGGTCAGGCCGCACTCCAGGGTCTGTATAACCCCGACCGCATTCGCCACCCCCTGGCTCGGGACGCGGACGGCAGCCTGCACGCCATCTCGTGGCCGGACGCCCAGCAGCGCCTGGTCGACAAGCTCCAGGCTCTCCAAGCCCAGGGTCGGCTGGCCGAGACGGCGTTTGTGGCCGGCCCACTCGGCGACAGCCTGGAGCGCCTGGTGGGCCAGTGGTTGGCCGGACTCGGCTCGCAGCGGCTGCACATCTATGAGCCGTTCAGCGATGAGGCCCTGGACCGGGCGAGCCAGATCTGTTTTCAGCGTCCCGCGCCCAGCTATGCCATAGACAAGGCCAGGTTTCTGCTCGGCTTTGGCGCAGACTTTCTGGAAACCTGGCGTTCGCCGGTCGCCTACGCCACAGCCTTTGGCAAAATGCACGAAGCCAGCCGCTTTGTTCAGGTCGAACCGCGGCTGTCGCAAACCGGCGCCAACGCCGATACCTGGGTCAGTATTCAGGCCGGCCGCGAGGCGTTTCTGGCCCTGGGCATGGCCCGGCTCATTGTTGACGAGCAGCCCGGTGCGCTATCGGCGCCCGAAGTCCACCGGCTCAGCGCCCTGCTGGCGCCCTATGCGCTGGAGCGAACGGCCGAACTGACCGGGGTGCCGGCCTGGCGGATTCAAAGTCTGGCCCGCGACTTTGCCGGCCAGCGGCCGAGTCTGGCGCTGGGGCCTGGGCTGGCGACCCGCTCGCGCCAGGCGACAGCCAGTCAGGTGGCCGTCCTGCTGCTCAACTATGTGGCCGGCAATATCGGCCAGACCGTCCGCTTTGAAGCCGATGACGGACCGGTCCGGGCTCAGCCCTCCAGCTCGCTCGACGATCTCACCCCGGCCATGGCGGATGGACAGGTCCCGCTCCTGCTGCTGGCCCATACCAACCCGGTCTTCAGCCTGCCTCGGGCCGGCGGGTTTGCCGAGGCGCTTGAGCGGGTGCCGTTCATCGTCAGCTTCTCGTCTTTTGTCGATGAAACAACCGCCCGGGCCGACCTCGTGCTGCCCGACCACAGCCCGTTGGAAAGCTGGGGCGACCACAGCCCGCAGCCCGGCGTACACAGCCTGATGCAGCCGGTCATGGCCCCGGTGTTTGACACCCGACCGATGGGCGATGTCCTGCTCTCGACCGCCGCCCAACTGTCCCAGGCGAGCCCGGACCAAGCGGCAGCGGAACCGGCCGCTCAGGCGTCCGATCCGAGCTTCCTTGCCTATCTCCAGGACTCGTGGCAGACCATTCACCAGCGGGCCGTACACGAGTCCAGGGCTGAGGCGGATTTTGACGCCTTCTGGCGCGCAGCCGTGCAGCGCGGGGGCTACTGGCACGCGGCCCAGCCCATAGCGGTCGAGCTGTCCGCAGCCGTCTTTGAGCAGACGTTTGAGGTGCCGGAACTGTCCGGTCCACAGCAGGCCGGCCTGCCCCTCATGCTGTATCCGTCCTCGCGCTATTTTGACGGACGGGGGGCGAATAAACCCTGGCTACAGGAACTGCCCGACCCCATGACCAAGGCGGTGTGGGACTCCTGGGTCGAACTCCATCCCCAGACCGCAGCCCGGCTCGGGGTCCAGGACGGCGAGGTGCTGGTCCTGCACTCCGACCACGGCACACTTGAAGCCCCGGCCTACCTCTACCCCCACATGCAACCCGACCTGCTGGCCATGCCTATCGGTCAGGGCCACACCAACTACGGGCGCTATGCCAGCGGACGCGGTGCCAACCCGATTCAGCTCCTGCCGGCCGACGCCCGCACCGAGGCCGGCGGGCTGGCCTGGTTCTCGACCCGGGTCCAGGTCGCGTCGGCCGGACGCCGGGAGCCGCTGGTCACCACAGCCGGCAGCCACACCCAGCTCGGCCGCGGCATCGCCCGGTCGGTCACCCCGGCGGCGCTGGCCGAACGAGCCGCCGCTGCCGACGCAGCGGACGCCCACGGCCGGCACGACGATCACGACATGTACCCCGCCCTGGAATATGAACACTACCGCTGGGGCATGACGGTCGATCTGTCGGCCTGCACCGGCTGCGGGGCGTGCGTGACCGCCTGCTCGGCCGAGAACAACATCCCAACGGTCGGCAAGGC
>WTHE01000495.1 GCA_011523315.1 Candidatus Binatota bacterium | reverse complement strand
CAAAGGGAACTACATACTTGACTCATTGCGGGCCGTCAACTAGACTGTGCCCATGAGCAACAATCATGGGTACAACAATGTGGTCGGTCTGCTTGATGCCTTTCCTGATGAAGCCGCGTGCGCCGAACACCTGGCCGCGCTCCGCTGGCCGGACGGCGTGACGTGTCCGCTCTGCCAGAGCACACGCAAGATTGGCCAGGTGGCCACGCGGCCCGGCCTCTATAAGTGTTGGGACTGTGGCAAGCAGTTCAGTGTCAGGAAGGGCACGATCTACGAGGAGAGCCGCCTGCCGCTGCGCAAGTGGTATCTGGCGGCCTTCCTGATGACGACCAGCCGCAAGGGCATCAGCAGTCTTCAGCTCGCCCGGGAGATCGGCACGACGCAAAAGACGGCCTGGTTCGTCCTGGGCCGGCTACGCAAGGCGGCCGAGCACGCTGGTAGCGCGGCCGGGACGTTGCCGGGGCCAGTCGAAGCCGACGAGAGCTACTTCGGCGGGCGGCAAAAGAACCGCCATGAGAGCCAGAAGCTGCCTGGTCGGGGGACGGCGAACAAGATGGCCGTGGCCGGTGTGGTGTCGCGGACCAGCGGCCACGCCGTCGCCCGGCAGATCGACCAGCCCGACCGGGCCACGCTCATTCCGTTCGTGGAAGGTGCCACCGACCCGGGTGCGACTGTCTACACGGACGAACACAGCGGCTATACCGGCCTGCCGAGCCTGTTCAACCGCCTGACCCATGAGACGGTCAATCACAGCGCTGGGGAGTACGTCCGGGGCAAAGCCCATACGAACGGCGTGGAGTCGTTCTGGGCCTTGCTCAAGCGCGGGTATCATGGCGTGTTCCATGACTTCTCGCAGAAGCACCTGCCGCGTTACCTGGCTGAGTTCTCGCATCGCTGGAACATGCTGCCGCTCAGCAGCGCCCAGCGCGTGGACGCGATCCTCAAAGCCGGGATCGGGGAACGGCTGACCTACGAGGAGTTGATTTCCTGAGGGGAATGGAATATCGGAGCGGCTATGGAACACCCCTCGTTCTCGCTGGATACGGTCCCGACCTGGGTGACGGCGTGCGCCTACTGTCGCGTTGACAAGATGTTCCCCTTCCTGGCGCAGATTACGGAACGGGATACGCAGGAAATGCAAGCGTTGCCCAAGGAGATGAGGGGCGCGGACTTCATCTTTGAGCGTGAGCGGGTCGGCGATGCCGTCTCGGCGTTTCGGGTGCGCCGAGTGGAGGACATGAGAGCGGCGGGCCTCGTGGTCTTCGAGCCGACCCGGCAGGCCATTGAGATTACGACCCACCAGTGGGAGAACGGGCAGATCAGAAAGACGCCAGTGCTCGCCACACTTGCCTGGGACCCTACCACCCACACCTGTCTGCTGGAGATTGACCACCAGACATATACCCCTGGGGCAGCGGTGGAACATCTCTTGAAGCCGATCTTCTTCCCGGACCCGGAGACCCGCTAATGAGCGCCGTTGTGACGCTCGGCTCGCATCTCCAGCAACATCTCCCTAATGTCCCGCTGGGTACTGAGAAACATCTCTTCCAGCCGCTCCATACGACCATCCATCTTGACCAAGTGAGCGGCCATATTGGACACCCAGGCTAAGTTCTGCGCCTGATTGTCCTTGATCTGCTGCTCCATCACAGCGATCCGATCTTCTACGTTCTGGCCCATACTGACCTCCATTCCGGGGGGTGTATGGGACGTATCCCACAATTGTTGGATGTATTCAACAACCCGCCCGGCCACGAGCCCGCTCCGCCCGGCAGGCTCCGGCGTCCCCCTTGACTTCCTGGCTGATCTCCCACAGGCTTGACCCCGCAGACATTGTCCAGCGGTTCCCGATACGTCGGGCTACTCGCTGAATACCATAGTTGCATGAGAGGCGGGAGTAGCTACCCGCCTTGCAGCGAATAGGCGGGGGCTTTCAACTTCGTTGGAGAATGTCTGCAATGGCCCGGCATCCCAGGCCGGGTAGAAGTTTCGGTGACGTGCCCCGCGCTGAACCGCGGCAAACGACTTCAGCGCGGGACCCAACACCGCTCGATGTGTAGGATCGAGCAGTGCCGGGCTAAGACCGCATTCTATGCATCGGGCGGAGAAAGGTCAAAGGTCCGCCCATGTCCACATTGCTCTCGCAATTCGTGTGCGCCAGTGCCCTCACCCTGGCGTGTCTCACCCCCGCCCATGCCTGGGTCACCGCGTATCAGCCGTTTCCCGATGGAGAAGCCACGGTTGTGCTGAATGTCTTCTGTCAGCATTGTGTCCTCGAAGATCGGGAATGGAGAGGAGTGATTCAGGACGCCATACACGCCTGGAATATGGCGGGGGCGAACTTCACCTTCCGTACCCGGCCTCATCGACCAAGGGATCAGTGGAATGCGGGGGATGACCCGTGCAACCTGCCGAATGCTGTGGTGGTCATAGAG
>WTHE01000276.1 GCA_011523315.1 Candidatus Binatota bacterium | reverse complement strand
TCATGGCGGGTGGCTATGCCTGAGGTGGCGTCCTGCTGATGCGCTTCACGGGTCTTGTTTACCGAGCGCATAACCCTCAATGGTCCTGGACTCCGCTTTCAGGGAAGGGGGCACGTCGCCACGGTGGGCGATTCAACCGGATCGGTGTCCCAGCTCTGTATACGTCCCTGTCACCGTTGACGGCCATACGCGAAGCGCAACCGCTGGGGCGGCCCATGCAGCCACTTACGTTATGCGCCTATGAGGTCGATGCCGATCCCGTTTTCGATGCGCTCGACGAGGCGCAGCGAACCGAGCACAACGTAGCCGATCTTGAACTCCACTGTCCGACCTGGGAGCGCGAAATGCGGGAAGGTGCGACGCCACTGTCGCAGGCATTGGCGGACCGGCTGATGGCGGCTGGCTATGTGGGGATGCGAGTCCACAGTTTTGCGAGGGGAGCAGAGCCGGATGACATCAATCTCGTGTTCTGGCGTTGGGGCGACAAACGGCCAAGCCGCGTTGTGGTGATCGACGATGAGGGCCGTCTTCCGAAAGACCGGACGGGAGACTGACTTGACGCTGCAACAGCACCGGTCCTGCTTTTTCTTGCTCATCGTATCCCCTTTCCCTCTCAGACGCAGCGTTCAGATCAGGCGCTGTTCAATAGAACAGCCACGCTCCGATGCGGAGAACTCGGGCGAGGCCGCGTTGCGGGGGCGCTGTCTGCACTGGCCGGCGCTTAGGGAGTAATCACGAAGTTCTGGAGCGCTTCTTCCCACTGGAGCGTGGTGGCAGCGCCCGGGTGGGGGAAGTCCGGGACGACCACCGTCCGGCGCACATCCCTCAGGAAGTCAACCCCCAGCGTCGTCACCCGCACTGTCGTCCGGGCAAACTCCACCCCGTCGGCCAACGCCCGAATCTCATGCTCTCCTGCACCCAGGTTGTTCCAGTTCACCAGGAGCACGAAGCCGTTGTTGCTGTCCCCGCAGACCGGCTGGGTATCGCCACGCGGCGTCCCATAGGCTGCCGGCACCGGCGTTCCGGCCAGCTCAATGACGATCTCCCCCACTTCACACGCCCAGCCCGAAATAATGCCTATCCCGCTCTGGGACGAGCCTAGAGACGGGTTTTCCAACGTAGCCTGAAGCCCCGTCACTCGGTTGTACCCTCCACCCTGGCCGGGCTGGCCATCGGTGATGAGAAAGTTCTGGCGGGACTCTTCCCACTGGAGCGTGGTGGTGTCGCCCGAGTGGGGAAAGTCCGGGACGACCACCGTCCGGCGCACATCCTTCAGAAAGTCAATCCCAAGAGTTGTCACCCGCACCGTGGTCCGGGCAAACTCCATCCCGTCGGCCAGCGCTCGCACGATATGCTCCCCCGCGCCCAGGTTGTTCCAGTTCACCAGCAGACTGAAGCCGTTGTTGCTATCCCCGCAGACACTCTGGGTATCGCCCCGCGGTGTCCCGTAGGCTGCCGGGACCGGGGTGCCGGCCAGTTCAATAACAATCTCGTGGGCGTGACACGCCCAGCCCGAAATAATGCCTATCCCGCTCTGGAAGGAGGCGGGCTGGGGGTTCTCCAGAGTCGCTCGGGAGACGAAATCGGTTGAGAACACGGCTATGTCGTCGATGTACCAACCATCTGCGCCCTCGCTGGCATCGGTTATCATGAGGAAGGAGAACTGTATTGACTGTCCGACGAAAGGACTCAGATCAACAGCCACCTGCCGCCAGGTAGAATTCGTGCTGGTGAAGTGCCGGATGGCTCGCCACTCTCTGTTTCCCTCCCTGTTCCTCCAATGTATCACTACAAGCCCCCCGTCACCGCTGGCAAAGGCGTGTCGATGCCAGAAGACCAGGGTTGCTGAACTGACCTCGGTCAGATCAATCTGTGGAGAGTAAAGCTCAGCAAGCACGTTATTCTGATAATCACTGCTGGGACTATCCGTCCAGGCCTGCGTCCCGCTATGTGAGGAAGCTGTAGTCAGAGCCCACGGATGGGGATTCAAAGAACAGTCATCCCGCTCAGGGAGGGTGCAAGAAGCAGCCGACCAGCCCTCCATTCCATTCTCTATATCGTCTTCAAACAGTGCCTCGTTCGCTCCAGCCTGGATCACGGTAAAGGTCCAGCCGTCGATAGTCAGCGTGCCGGTTCGAGCAGTGGGGCCAGGGTTGGCCGCCACCGTATAGCGGACACTGCCGGAGCCCTGCCCCTGCCCGGACCGCACCCGAATCCAGTCGGTATTGCTCGTTGCCGTCCAGCCGCAACCGTCGGCCGCCCTGACCTCGACGCTGGCCGTGTCACGGCCCGGTCCAAAGAGGTGGGACGGGGCGGACAGCGTGTCGATACAGGCACTGAACGTGGCCGGGGCGGTGTTGATGGTCACGCGGTAGCCGCTGGAGTAGGCGGCGTCGATGGAGACCTGGAGCGCATTGTCTCGGTCGGTAAAGACCTCG
>WTHE01000460.1 GCA_011523315.1 Candidatus Binatota bacterium | reverse complement strand
ACGGACCCAAGTTTGTTGATCCAGACCGTCTGGTGCATCTGCTGACCGAAGAGAATAGGGTGGTGTGGCCCAGTGCAGGGAAATGACGCATGCCGAACGGCGAAAGAAAATGATGAATGATGAACGCTGAATGATGAACGGCTAACAGACAGCGGTTCTCTTACGCTTTGTCTGGGTTCGCGCTGAACAGGGCGAAAAAGCGCGCCTGGGTGTGGCGCTGTTCGGCGGTCTCGGCCGGCCGGAGGAGCGTCAGACCCACCGCCACCGCAGCATTGACCGCAAACCCACACAGCCCCGGATCGCACACCCAGATATGGCTGACGCCGCCGAGCATCAGCCCGGCTACGGTCAGGACACCGGCCAGCAGCCCGGCCAGGGCCGCACGGCTGGAGAAGCGCGGCCAGTACAGGCCCAGGATCAGCGGCAGGTAGAGCTGCATCAGGAACTCGAACTTGATGATGGTCAGCTGCCACAGGGTGGTCAGCGGTTGCAGAGACAGAGCGGTGACGCTGACCAGGATCAGGACGGTACACACCCGGCCGACCGCAGCGATCTCGTTCTCGCTGGCCTGGGGCCGCAGATGGTGACGGTAGATGTCGTGGGTCAGCATGGACGACAGGCTCAGCAGCACACCGGCGGCGGTAGACATGACGGCGGCGGCCGCGCCCAGAAAAACGAAAATCGTCAGCCAATAGGCGTGGCCGGCGTGCCGGCCCATGAGTTGAGCCAGGACTTGATCGGCCTCAATCGTGCCGAGCGGGTCGAGCTGCACAATCCCGACCATGCCGATCAGCACCACGCACAACAGAATCAGAAAATAGTTGGGCAGCATCAGCACCAGCCCCCGCCGCAGGGCTCGCTCACTCCTGGCCGCATACACACTCTGGACAATCTGTGGATACATGGCTCCGCCCAGACCGAAGGCCAGGATGGCCAGGAAATACGAGCGGGTCAGTTCGGTCAGCGAAGACGGTACGGCGACCTTGTCCGGCGCGACGGCCAGCGCCCGGTCCACAACCGCAGCCAGCCCGCCCTGGTGTGACACCACGAAGACCGCCGCCGCCACGATGGCGCCCAACAACAGCGAGCCCTGCAAGACCTCGGCCCACACCACGCCCCGCCAGCCGCTCAGCAGGACGTAGGCCAGCATGACCGTTCCGATATACACCACGCCGGTGCTGAAGGAGTACTGACCGCCGCTGAAACCGACAAAGGCGTGGCCCATGGCTGCGGTCTGAATCAGCAGGTAGGGAATCACCGCCAGGATGAAAAACACCGACACACACAGCCGCAGGGTGTGGCTCTGGAAGCGGTCGGCGTAATAGTCGGCCGGCGTCAAATAGTCGTACTTTTTGGATAAGACGTACAGGCGGGGGGCATAGGTCAGAAAGGCCAGGCTGATGGCCAGGGTAAACGGGATCAGCGACACGGCCATCAGCCCGATTCGGTACGACCGCCCGGGCAAGCCAAAAAACGTGTTGCCGCTGAACTTGGTGGCCAGCATGGCAAAAAACAGCACCACCGCTCCGGTGGTCTTGCCGCCCAGGAAGTAGTCTTTGGCAACCCACGTCCCGCCGGACCGGAAGGCGAAATAACCGATCAGAATATGGCTCAGCAGATACAGGCTGAGAAGAATCAGCGCCTCAAAACCCAGCCCCTGGCCGTTGTTCATGCGTCGTCCTCGTCCTCAAGGACGGCATCGGCCAGGCGCCAGTGACGCAGGATCACGTAGCCGGTGAAAGCCACCAGCAGGCCGGAAGCGGCCAGACACACGAGGAACCACAGGGGCAGGCCGAAGACGAGCGGTTCGTAGGTGCCGGCAAAAAAATATGGCACGGAGAAAAAGAGCAGGACGCCAACGATGATCCAAATCCAGGCTTGCAGCGGCTCTTTAATCATCTGGTGATTGAGACAAGCGGCTGGGGAGAGACCTGAACGTCTTCAGGAATGGGCTCTCCATCCTCGACCAGCTCTTTGATGACCATGTGCACAACCTCGTCGATATGCTTGAGCGCTTCTTTCTGTGTCGCGCCCCATGTCGCCGCGCCATACTGTTCCAGAGCCGGGCAAGAAGCGAACCAGGCATCTCCGTCCGGTTCGATCACGACCTTGAATACGTAGGTTTTCATACGCTCCTCGCCGCCTCTCCTTAATCCAGCCCGGTGTAATCAAACGCCAGCGGCTCGATATCACCCGCCTGGATGGCCCGGATACGCTCGGCCGACAGCGGATAGCTGAACTGTTCGTTGCGCATATGCAGCCGCTGGACCAGGATCGTGCGGATCATGTCGGCGATCTCCTGCCATTCGGCCGCAGACAGCTGCTGCTCGGCCAGACCGACATAGCCGGCCCGCATGTGTCCGATCTCGTCGGTGTAGACCTGTTCGCAGGCCTGAGCGATGCGGTCGCCCAGCTGGCCCGAGCCGGCCAGCCGCATACC
>WTHE01000212.1 GCA_011523315.1 Candidatus Binatota bacterium | reverse complement strand
CTCGGCCATTCTGACCGTCTGCCAGGTTTCCGCGACATCGTGAGCCCGAATAATGTGGGCGCCGTTGTAGACCGCAATCGCGGCACAGGCCAGCGAACCGGCCAGCCGTCGGGCCGCCTCGGACTGGCCGGTGATCGTTCCGATGAACGACTTGCGCGAGGCGCCGACCAGCAGCGGCAGGCCGAACGAGCGCAAACTGCCCAGCTCGCGCAGCACCGTACAGTCCCACTCGTGCCAGGCGATTTGGGGCTGGCGAAAAAAGCCGATGCCCGGATCGAGCACAATACGGCTGGTGGGGATACCGGCCCGCCGGGCAAGAGTCAGGCTGTCGTTGAGGGCGGTGTGAATCCGACCCAGGGGAGAGCCCTGACCGGGAGACGGCTCGCTGGCCATGAGGACAATGCCTACCCCCGCCTCGGCCACACACCCGGCCATGGCCGAGTCATGTTTCAGGCCGCCGACGTCATTGATGAGCCGGGCTCCGGCGGCCAGGGCTGCCCGGGCCACGCCGGCCCGCTTGGTGTCGGCAGACACGGGCACGTCCAGCCGGGCGGCCAGGGCCTCAATGGCCGGGGCCAGACGATCCGTCTCTTCGGCCTCAGAGATGTGAGTTTTCAGGTAAGGGGCGGTGGACATCGCCCCGAGGTCAATGATATCAGCTCCCTCGCTCACCTGCTGTTCGGCAGCGTGGAGCAAGCGGTCGAGGCGGGTGTGGACCGACCCGCCGTAGAAGGACTCCGGACTGACGTTCAGCACCCCCATGACACGGACCGGGGCGGTATCACCGACGCTGAGGTCGGCCAACTGAGACGTGACGGGTGGCATGGATGATGTCCCGGAAGAACGAGGGCGCCGGCCGGTCAGGACTATCCCGGCGGGCAGCATCGACCGGAAAAAGTGCTCTCCGGTCCGCTTCTTTGATTGCCAGCCCCCGTGTTTTCTTCTACACTACCACGCCAGGAGAGAGAGGAGAACAGGCATGATAAAGCTGTACGATTTTCCACAGAGTCCGAACTGTCAGAAGGTGAAGCTGGTTCTGGCAGAAAAGGATCTCTCGTACGAGACGGTCTTTGTGGATTTGATGAACAACGCGCAGCGCAGCGCAGATTTTCTGCGTCTCAATCCGTACGGCAAGGTCCCGGTCCTGATTGACGAAGACGAGGTGATTTACGATTCGACCATCATCAACGAGTATTTGGACGACGAATATCCGCATCCGCCCCTGATGCCGACCGGGTCCGACGAACGCGCCCGGGCGCGTCTGTTTGAAGATTTTGCCGACAACTCCTTTATGCCCCAGGCCAATGTGCTGGCCACCGAGCTATCGAAAGCGGCCGATCAGATTGACCAGGAGCGGATTCAGCGCTACCGCTCAGACCTCGTCCGGGTGTTGGAGTTTCTCGACCGCCACCTGGAAGGCAAGGAGTACCTGGTCCAGGAATTTTCGCTGGCCGATGTCGCGTTTGTCCCGCGTCTGCTGGTCTTGGCGCCCCTGGGAGTGACCGTGCCCGAGAGCCTGACGAATGTCATGGCCTGGATAGAGCGCCTCGGGCAACGCCCGTCTGTCCAAAAACTCCAGCACGAACTGACCGCATAGTCGGCGACAGGCCAGCCGCGTAGCGGCAGGATCGTAAAAGGGAGGCTCCGTATGTCAGACTTGCCAGATATCATTCCAGTGTTTCCGCTGCCCAACGTCGTCCTGTTTCCCGGAGTCCAGCTGCCGCTGCATATTTTTGAACCGCGCTATCGGGCTATGGTGCGTGATGCCTATGACAGCTCGCCGTCCCTGATCGGCATGTCGCTGCTGCGTGGCGAGGACTGGCGGGCCAACTATGAGGGCAACCCGCCGATTTATGCGGTTGGCTGCGTGGGAGAGATGGCGCGTATGGACCTCCAGCCGGACGGACGCTCCAATATCCTGCTCCAGGGCTTGCGCGAGTATGAGGTGCAGGAGGAAATCCAGACCAAAGCCTACCGCCAGGCGCGGGTCACGTGGCGGCCGCTCGAAAAAGCCACGCTGGCCCAGGACATGCGCCAGGAACTGCGCGAGCTGCTCAGGCGCTATCTGCCCGAGAGCGCCAATGTCGAAAAGTTTCTGGCCGACCCGTCGGTTGAGGACGGCTTTTTCGTGAATTTCTTCGCCTTTCACCTGGGGCTTCAGCCGATTGAGAAACAGAGTTTGATCGAAGCCGTCGGTCTGTCCGAGCGAGCCCGCTGCCTGCGCGATATCCTCGATTTCAAGCTGACCGAGTCCAGTCTGGGCAAGCCCAAGGGCGACAAGTCGCGGATGCACTGAACCCGGCCCACACTCAAGGTGAACGATGGTCTCTTCCTGATGGAGCGGCCGTCATCGTTCACCTTGCCTCACCCTACTCACCTTGACAAAGCCCGGTCGCCTCATAATAGTGTGGCCGGGCGGGGGAGTTATGAAACGCAAAGAAGACATGACGTGGTGGGAGCGTTTGTATCTCCCGGAGATTGTGCGCGGCCTGCTGGTCACCACCTCCCATTTTTGGCGCAATCTGGCCTTGCACGCCCTGCACGCGGTCGGGCTGGCCACCGATAAGCGTGCCGCAGCGACGATTCAGTACCCCGAAGAGCGCCGGCGCTATCCCGATGTGTATCGGGGCAGCCATCGCCTGACCCTCAAAGAAGACGGTTCGGTGCGCTGCACCTCATGTTTCTTGTGCGCGACCGCCTGTCCGGCCAACTGCATCCACATCGAGGCCGGGGAGCACCCCGACCCGCAGGTCGAAAAGTTCCCTGTCCGCTACGAGATCGACACCCTGCGCTGCATTTACTGCGGCATGTGTGTCGAGGCCTGTCCGTGCGACGCGATTCGCATGGATACCTATGTCCATCCCCGGATCTGGGGCTATGACCGCCAGGATTTCATTGAGAGCAAAGAGGTCCTGATGCAGCGCTCCCGGACCCTGGCCGAGGGCGGGCGCGATTCGCTGATGGTCCAGATGTTGGAAAGTTACCAAGACGCCGACCGGTAGGAGCCACAGCCGGCTCAGCCGGGTAAGAGGGGACGTATGGCCAAGACGTATAAAGAGCTGATGGACGAAGCCCGTGAGACTATTCCCGAGCTGACGATTGACGAGGTCAAGGATCGGATCGAGCGGGGCGAAGACTGGGCCGTCTTAGATGTCCGCGAGCGCGAGGAGTACCGCGAGGGGCATCTTGAAGGCGCGATTCCGCTGCCGCGCGGATTTCTGGAGATGCGGGTCGAGGAGACCCTGCCGGACAAAACCCGGCCGATTATCGCCTACTGCGCCGGGGGGGTGCGCTCCCTGATTGCCGCCCGGACGATGCAGGAGATGGGCTATGAGAACGTCAGCTCCATGTCCGGCGGCTATACCGCGTGGAAAAACGCGGGCTACACATGGGTGGCCGACCGCCAGTTCTCCCAGGAGCAGATTACCCGCTACGCCCGTCACTTTACCCTGCCGGACGTGGGCGAGCAGGGTCAGGCCAAACTCCTGGACGCCAAGGTCTTGTGTGTCGGCGCGGGTGGTCTGGGCTCGCCGGTGGCCTACTACCTGGCTGCGGCCGGGGTCGGCACAATCGGTATTGCCGATCACGATACGGTCGATATGAGCAACCTCCAGCGCCAGATTCTGCATACCAACGACCGGGTGGGTATGCCCAAGGTGGAGTCGGCTCAGCTGACCCTGCAAGCCCTGAACCCGGATGTCAACGTCATTCCCATCCAGGAACGGCTGTCGTCCGAGAACGTGATGCGGATCATCAAAGACTACGACGTGATCATCAACGGCTGCGATAACTTCCCGACCCGCTATCTGATCAATGATGCGTGTGTCATGGCCAAGAAGGTCCTGGTTGACGGCTCGATCTTCCAGTTCGAGGGTCAGGCCACAGTCTTCTCACCGGACGAGGGGCCGTGCTACCGCTGTCTGTTTCCCGAGCCGCCACCGCCGGGCATGGCTCCCAGCTGTGCCGAGGCCGGCGTGCTCGGCGTGCTGCCGGGCCTGGTCGGCTGTGTCCAGGCTCTGGAAGCCATCAAGGTGATTCTCGGCGCCGGAACGCCGCTGATCGGCCGCATGATTCACTTTGATACGCTTAGCACCGAAATTCGGGTGCTCAAGCTGCGCCGCGACCCGAACTGCCTGGTGTGCAGCGAAGACCCACAGATTACCGAACTGATCGACTACGAGGAGTTCTGCGGACTGCGGACGGCCAACGCGGCCTGAGCAAGGCTTTCGGGATGGCGGATACCATACGCATTTCGGTCAAACTCTTTGCCACCCTCAAAAAATACCTCCCGGCCGCAGCTCAGGCCTCGGTCAGCCTGACCCTGCCGGCCGGGTCTGTTGTTCAAGACGCTGTTGAAGCCCTGCACATCCCGCGTGAACAGGCCGGGCTGCTGGTCACCGGGGATGTGTATGTCGAGCCCCACACCCCGCTGTCTGACGGGCAGGAACTGAGCATTTTTCCGCCGCTGGCCGGCGGGCTTGATGTTCCCTGTCCTGCATTTGCCCGGCTGAGGAGAATCTGACCGTGAGCCAAGATCTTGTCGCGCTCCAAGCCGTTGCCCAGAAGCTGCGCATCCACTCGCTCCGCTCGACCGCCGAGGCCGGCTCGGGCCATCCGACCTCATGCCTGTCGGCCGCCGAGCTGATGGCTGCGGTGTTCTTCGGAACCATGCGTTTCGATCCCCACGATCCGAGCAATCCGACCAACGACCGCTTCGTGCTGTCAAAAGGCCACGCCGCGCCGGTGCTGTACGCCTCGCTGGCCGAGGCCGGCGCCCTGCCGGTCGAGCAGTTGATGGATCTGCGCAAAATCTCAAGCGACCTGGAGGGCCACCCCACGCCACGCATTCCATGGGTCGGGGCGGCCACCGGCTCGCTCGGCCAGGGGCTGTCGGTCGGGGTCGGCATGGCCCTGAACGCCAAGTACATCGACCGGCTCGATTACCGGGTGTACGTCCTGCTGGGCGACGGCGAGGTGGCCGAGGGCGGGGTGTGGGAGGCGGCCGCCATGGCCAGCCACTACGGCTTGGACAATCTGATCGGGATCATCGATGTCAACGGTATCGGTCAGAGCCAGCGGACCATGTTCGAGTTTGATGTCGATGCCTACCGCCAACGCTTTGCCGCCTTTGGCTGGCAGACCTTTGTGGTCGACGGCCACAACATCGAAGACATCCTGACGGCCCTGTCCGAGGCCGAGCAGGTCAGCGACCGGCCGGTCATGCTGGTGGCCAGGACCTACAAGGGCAAGGGGGTATCGTTTCTCGAAGATAAGGACGGGATGCACGGCAAGCCGCTCAAAAAAGGCGAGCAGCTCGACCGAGCCCTACAGGAAGTCCAGGTGCCCGGCAACGGTACGCCGCCGCCGATTCGCCGGCCGGCTGCACTGTCTGAGACGAGACCGTCTGTAACGCCCAGCCCCATGCCTGCGCCGAGCTATGACATCGGTGAAAAAATCGCCACCCGGGCAGCCTACGGCACAGCCCTGGCCAAGCTGGGCGAGGTGCAGCCGCTGGTCGTAGCCCTGGATGGCGATACCAAGAACTCGACCTTTGCCGAGCGCTTTGTGGAAGCTCATCCTGAGCGCTACTTTGAGAGCTATATTGCCGAGCAGAACATGGTCGGGGCGGCGGTGGGTCTGGCCGCGTGCGGCAAGATTCCGTTTGTTTCGACCTTTGCCGCGTTTCTGACCCGGGCCTTTGACCATATCCGGATGGCCGCCATCTCGGGCGTTGCCATCAACTACGCCGGCTCACACTGTGGCGTGTCGATCGGCGAAGACGGGCCGTCGCAGATGGGTTTGGAAGACCTGGCCATGATGCGGGCGATTCCGCATTCGACCGTCTTGTATCCGTCCGATGCGGTATCGGCCGAGCGCCTGGTGACAGCTGCGGCCGAACTCAGCGGCACGACGTATATCCGTACCTCGCGGCCGGCCACGCCGGTGCTGTACGCCAACACCGAGGCGTTTCCGGTCGGCGGCAGCAAGATTGTGCGCTCCAGCGACCGCGACCAACTGACGGTGGTGGCGGCCGGCGTCACCCTGCACGAAGCCCTGTCCGCCGCCGATACCTTGCAGGCCGCAGGCATCAATATCCGCGTCCTGGACGCCTATTCGGTCAAGCCGCTGGATGCCGAGGGAATTATCAGTGCGGCCCGCGACACCCACAACACCCTGGTTGTGGTCGAGGACCACTACTACGATGGCGGGCTGGGGGATGCGGTGTTGAACGCGGTGGCAACCCACGGCATACAGGTCCACAAGCTGGCGGTCACCGAGGTGCCGCGCTCGGGCAAGTCAGCCGAGCTGCTGGACGCCTTCGGCATCAGTGCCGGGCGGATTGTGGAGCGGGTCAAGAGCCTGGTGGGCTAAGCGCGCCGGTCCGGCTGTTCCTTTTTCCGAAAGCCGGTGTAGTAGATGGGTCGGTCCTGGCGCTGATATTTGCGCTCAAAGTCGGTCACAATCGGCCTGCCCCTGGGGGTGCAATGGTCGCGCTGCCAGGCAAACTGGTCGAGATCGGGCACAGCCCGAAACTGTTCGACAATCTGCTCAAAATACGGTCGCACGTCTGAGGCGAACAGCAGGCTCCCGCCGGGGACCAGGCGGCGGCTTAGGGCGGTGGGAAAATCGGCCTGGACGATGCGGCGTCGGTGATGGCGTTTTTTCCACCACGGGTCCGGGAAATACAGGTGATAGACCTGGACCGACTCAGGATAGATGTGGGTTCTGAGCAGACAGCCGATGTCGGCCCGGATGATAATCAGGTTTGATGGCCCGTCGCGTTCCAGCAGACGGGCAGCCCGGAACGCGCGCCGGGCGGCAAACTCCACGCCAAAGAAGTTGCGTTCCGGATGGAGACGGGCCAAGGCCATGAGAAACGAGCCGTGGCCCGGGCCGATCTCGACTTCAACCGGGTTGGTATTGCCGAAAATCTGCGCCCAGGTCGGCGGCGGAGCCGAAAAATCGGCTGACACGGGACGCGGGACGGCTAGTGGCTCAGCGCGCTTGCCCCGACCGGGGTGGGGATGCGGCCCGTGGCCATGGACTCGTACTCCTCCTCAAAGAAGAAATGCTCGTCGCCAAAGGCGGGCTTGAGGTGGTTGAGCCAGGTGGCCGTGGGGTCAAAGCGGGCAAAGAACGGCCGCTGGACCCAGTCCGAGTTGCGGCCCTGAATGAAGCGCAGGACAAAGACTTTTTCGCCGCCTATCTCTGTCACGCCCTGGACCTCGACCTTGCCCGGCCCGGCGCTCATCGACGGGCCGCGCGCGGTACGGGCCAAACCCGAGACCTGGCTCAGCGCCTGGCGGTAAATCTCCCACGCCTTGACCAACGGCACCTCGAAATAGCGGCGGGCGCCGGTGTCGCGCTCGACGAACATGTAGTAGGGCACAATCCCGAGCTGGACCTCTTTGCGCCACAGGCGAGCCCAGACCTCGGCATCGTCGTTGATATGGGCGATCAGCGGGCCTTGGCCGCGAATGACTACCCCGGTGTCGCGGACGCGCCGAATGGCGTCCTGGGCGGCCGAGGTTTCCAGCTCGTGCCAGTGGTTATAGTGGGCCATCAGCGCCACATGCTTGCCGCCCTTGACCAGCCGCTCGCACAATTCCAGCAGGGCATCGGCGTCCGGGTCGGTGGTGAAGCGGTAGGGCCAATAGCTGAGCGCCTTGCTGCCGATGCGGATCGTCTGCACATGGCGGTACTCGTCTTCCAGCAGGGGCAGCAGATAGGCGGCCAAATGGCGCGTCTTCATGACCAGCGGATCGCCGCCGGTGAACAGAATGTCGCTGACCTGGGGATGAGCGGCCAGATAGGCGTGGAGTTGGGCGGCGTCGGTCGAGGCAAACTTCAGATCCTGGATACCGACAAACTGAGCCCAGCGAAAACAGAAGGTGCAGTAGGCGTGACAGGTTTGGCCCTGGGTGGGAAAAAACAGCACGGTCTCGCGGTACTTGTGCTGCATGCCGGACACCGGCTCGCCGTCGAGGGTCGGTACATTCAGGGCCTGCTGGCCGGCCGGGTGGGGGTTCAGGCCCAGGCGGATGTCGTCGGCGGTGGCCTTGATCAGCTTGCGGTCGGCCTTGGCTTTGATCAACTCGGCCATCCGCTCAAAGTCGGCGGGGTCCAACATGCCGGTCTGGGGAAAGGTCAGCTGAAAGATCGGGTCGGCCGGGATGTTGTCCCAGTCGATCAGCTGATCGAGCACATAGGGGTTGACCCGAAAGGGCAAGACGTTGGCGACGACCTGCATATTGAAACGCTCGGCCGCCGACAGCCGCTCGATCTGGGGAATCTTGTCCAGGCTCGATTCGGTATAGACGTGAAAACGGGGGCCGCCGTTTGACTCCTGCCGGGCCGGCCGGGACGCTGGCTGAGGGCGGGGGGCAATCGTGATGTCGTGCTGTTCTTGCATGGCCACATCCTCCTCTGGGTGGGGGTATCGGACACGGTCGGCTCAGGCCGGATCGCGCCACGTTCCCCGGACCGTTGTGCCGGTGAGTTTTTCCAATTCCTTGATCGTAGCGAGCACGTCCTCCTGGGCGTAGCCGTTCTGCTGATAGCCGGCGATCAGCTCCTCGGCCAGCTTGGCCATTTTGAGCGGCACCTGGAGTTCGTCGGCCAGGCCGGTCGCCAGACCGATGTCCTTGCGGGCCAGATCAATGGTAAACGTCGGCGCCAGCCGGTCGCGCAGGATAGCCCGGGTGCCCGCATTCCAGATGAAGCTGCCACCGCTGCTGGCCTTGACGATCGACCACAGGACGTTGGGGTCAACCCCGGCCTTGGTGCCCAGCACCAGGGCTTCGGCCGCGCCCATCATGTGGATGAAGGCCAGCATGTTGTTGACCAGCTTGGCCACATTGCCGGCCCCGATATCGCCGACGTGGAAGACGTTCTCGCCCATGGCCTTGAGCAGCGGCTCGCAGCGCTCATACACCGCCTTGTCTCCGCCGACCATGATGGCCAGGCTGGCGTTGCGCGCCCCGCGCACCCCGCCGCTGACCGGCGCATCGAGAAAGTCCACGCCCTTGGCCCGGCACTGTTCGGCCAGGCTCTTGACCACGGTCGGGGCGTTGGTGCTCATGTCCACAATCGTATGCCCGGTCTGACAGCCGGCCAGGACGCCCCCGTCGCCCAGCACGACGTGTTCCACGTCTTTGGGCATGGGTAGCGACAGAAAGCTGAAGTCGGCGCCGCTGACGGCCTGCTCGGCGCTGTCAACCCACACCGCTCCGGCCTCCTCCAGGTTGGCCCCGGCCTCGCGCCGCAGGTCAGTGACCTGAAGAGTATGGCCGGTCTTGAGCAGGTTCATGGCCATATTGTTGCCCATATTGCCCAGGCCGATGAATCCCAGTTTCATAGCTGTCTCCTTGTCTCCGTCCCCAGCCCGTCCTCCTGGCCCGCCATGGGCATCAGGTCGATATGAATGTGCAGGCTGTCGGCAATCGCCTCCAGGCGCTGGTGCAGGGTCGGGATGCCGACCGCAGCCGGGATATCGAGCTGAACCTGCATGGTGTAGATGGCCGTTCCGCTGCCCGGCTCTGGATGCGTGTGGGTATGCAGGGTGGTGATGTTGATGCCGTGCTCGGCCAGACAGCGGGTGATCTTGGCCACGATGCCGGCCTGATCCACGCCGGTGGCGCGCAACTCATACGCCTGAAGCGGCTGGCCCGTTCCGTAGGGACGCGGCTCGCCCTGCAAGGGCCGGAAAAAGACGGTCAGCCGTTTTTCCCACTCCAGCCGTTTGCAGGCGCTGGACAGCGCCGGCTCGATGTTGTGGGCCTGACTCGACAACAGCAGCAGCACGGCAAATTCGCCACCCAGCATCGTCATGCTGGAATCTTCCAGGTTGCAATCACACTCGTAAATCAGTTCGGCCAGATCGGCCACAATACCGGGTCGGTCACGTCCAATGGCGGATAAGGCGAACCACTGCTTCATCGTCCTCTCCTGGGTCTGGAAGACAGGGTTATACGCGAAGTTCCTTCACCTTGTCTACCAGTCGGGGCAGGACCTCGGCCGAGGGGCCGCGCAGGCTCAGGCTGCTGAGCGGACTCAATTCGCTCTCGTACAGGTTGACCTCGATCAGCTGGCCGCCTTTCTCGCGCACGGCCAGAGGAAAGGCGGCCGCCGGATAGACCGTGGCCGAAGTGCCGGCCACCAGCATGCAGTCGCACAGCTGGGTCTGGCTGTAGCACTGCTCCAAAACGTCCTGAGGAATGGGCTCGCCAAAGGCAACCGTATCGCTTTTCAGGATGCCGTGACAGCGCGGGCACTCGGGCGGCAGGGTGTGCAGCGGAACCTCGGATGCCGGGAAACGGGTCGTGCACTCGATACAGCGGATGAGGGTGTAGTTGCCGTGGATTTCGATCAGCTGACGCTGGCCCGCCCGGCGGTGGAGATTATCGACATTCTGGCTGATCATCGAGCGCAGCACGCCCATGTTTTCCAGTTCGACCAGAGCCTGGTGGCCGGGATTCGGCTCGGCCACCTCGAGTCTGCTCCACATCTCCTTTGTCGGGCCCGAGGGCGACAGGCGCTCCTGCCAGGCTTTTTGCGGGTCTGCCAAAAAGCGCTCATAGCCGTTCATGGGCGGCTCGCCATACTTGGTCCACAGGCCGCCCGGCCCGCGAAACGGCGGAATGCCGCTCTCGACCGATATGCCGGCGCCGGTCAGGGCCATGACGTGTGTGGCCGACAGCAGGAGGCTGGCCGCCTGGTGGATGGCTTCGTCCGGGATGCTGGCCGCTTGGCTCATGCACAGCTCCTTTGTCTGTCAAATGACGAACTATGAATGATGAATGATGAACGGCAGAGCCTGTCTTTCATTCATCGTTCTGCATTCAGCATTCATCATTTCTTTCACTTGCCTTGCCACTGCGGGGCACGCTTTTCGGCAAACGCCCGGGCGCCCTCGCGTGAATCTTCGGTCTCCATCAGGAAGTTGAACAGCTCGCGTTCGAGTTTCAGCCCATCGGCCAGCGGCATGTCGAGACCGCGCAGCGCGGCCTGCTTGATCTTTTGGACCGCCAGCGGAGCGCTCTTGCAGATTTCGGTGGCGATCGCCTGGCAGGTGCTCATCAGTCGGTCCATGGGCACGACGTGGTCAACCAGACCCAGCCGCAGGGCTTCGTCAGCGCCGATGCGGTTGCCGGTGTACAGCATCTCAAGCGCGCGGCCGAGCGGGATCAGGCGCGGTAGGCGCTGGGTGCCGCCGCCGCCCGGCAGCCAACCCAGGCGGACCTCGCCCAGCCCGAACTGGGCGTGCTCGGCCGCGACGCGAATGTCACACGCCAGCGCCTGTTCCAGGCCGCCGCCGTTGGCATGGCCGTTGATGGCGGCAATGATGGGCTTGGTCAGGTTGAGCAGAACGGGAAACAGGGTGTTGGGCGGCTCGCCCTCGGCACGGTCCACATAGTTGGCCTTGATATCGCTGCCGGCGCAAAAGCCACGTTCGCCAGCCCCGGTCAGAATGCCGACCCGCAGGGCGCTGTCGTCCTGGAATTCCTGCCAGATTTCGGCCAGCTGCTGGTAGGTCTCGAAATCGCAGGCGTTGAGCCGTTCCGGGCGGTTGATCGTCACATAGGCGATGTGGTCTTTTTTCTCGAATACAACTTTCGGCATGGCTCCCCCTTGCGGGCATCTCTGGTCTCTTCTAGCGGGATTGTTTTGCCCGCGTCAATGCTTTGAGACGGACTGGGGGCGGGTTTGAAACCATCTGTTCCAACTAAATAGGCGAAGGTCCGATTTGGCCTTGGCGTGGTCGTCTGGGCGGCGTACAAGGACACGACTACGCTACAGGAGGCACGATGTGGCGAGGTTAGCCAAGCGCGTTGCGGATCCGCCCGACCCCCTGGGGAGCATCGAAGAGTTTCTGCGCCAATGTTTGGCGGAGATGGAGCCCGACCCGGCGCCTACGGGGCCGGGGCGGCCCCGCG
>WTHE01000289.1 GCA_011523315.1 Candidatus Binatota bacterium | reverse complement strand
GAGCGGGCGCTGACTGCGGTGATGAACTCGTACGTCCGGCCCAGCGTTTCGGTCTATCTGCGCAATTTCGCCGACCAGCTGACCGACCACGGGCTGCGGGCAGAGGTGAATATCCTGCGCTCCGACGCCGGCCTGATGACGCTGCGCATGGCCCAGGAACGGCCGGTGTACGCCGTCATGTCAGGCCCGGCCGGCGGGGTGGCCGGGGCGCTGTTCACCGCTACCAAGGCCGGCTTCGGCAATATCCTGACCCTGGACATGGGCGGCACCTCGACCGACGTGGCGCTGTGTCAGGACGGCGCCCAGACCATCGCCCGCGAGACCACGCTGGGCTATTTCCCGATCAAGGTCCCCTCGGTTGACGTGCGCAGCATCGGCGCCGGGGGCGGTTCGATTGCCCATGTGCCGGAGATCACCAACGCCCTGCGGGTCGGTCCGCACAGCGCCGGGGCCGAGCCGGGGCCGGCGTGCTACGGCCGGGGCGGCGACCAGCCAACGGTGACCGACGCCAACCTGGTGCTCGGCCACCTGCCGCCGCGGCTGCTGGGCGGCGAAATGCGCCTGGACGAAGACGCGGCCCGGGCTGCGGTCGAGAGCGTCGGCCACAGGCTCGGTCTGGATGTCTACCGGGCGGCTCAGGGCATTGTGGATATCGTCAACGAGAACATGCACGGCGCGCTGCGGCTGGTATCGGTCCAGCGGGGCTATGACCCGCGCAATTTCGCCCTGGTCGCCTTTGGCGGCGCCGGTCCCCTCCACGCCAACGCCGTGGCCAGTCTGATCGGCGCCTTTCCGGTCATCGTGCCGCCCGCGCCGGGCGTCTTATGCGCGACCGGCGAGGTATGCTGCGACTACCGTGAGGAGTTTGCCCGGACCGTCCTGCGCACCCTGGAGGATCTGCCGGCCACCGAGGTGGAGCAGCTGCTCCAGGAACTCGGCGCCGAGGCCGCTAGCTGGCTGGAGCGCGAGGGGATTGCCCGCTCCCAGCAGGAAGTCTTCTACAACGCCGACATGCGCTACTTCCGCCAGGGCTATGAGCTGCCGATCACCATGACGCTGGAGGATTTGCAGACCCACGGAACCGGGGTCCTGGCCGAGCGCTTTCACGCCCTGCACGAACAGCTCTACCATTTTCGGCTGGACGCGGCGTGCGAGATCGTCAACCTGCGGGCCGTGGCCCTGGGCCGGGGTGCCCGCCTGAGCCTCAGTCCGGCCGACCTCGACGGACCGGACGCGGCTCACGCCCAGGCCGACGAGCACCGCATTTATTTTGACGGCGATTTCCTGCCCACCCCGATCTATGATCGGGCCAGGCTGCGGCCAGGGAATCGGCTTGCGGGCCCGGCCATCGTGACCGAGATGGACTCGACCACCGTCGTCCTGCCCCACTCGGCGGCCGAGGTGGATCGCTACGCCAATATCCTGATCCGGCCCCGGACGTGAGCAATTCGGACCAAGGCGGGTGAGGGACTTCTGAAAATCCGTTGCTTGTATTCAGTCTGTGAAACGTACGAGAGGAGGATTTGGCATGGCCCGAGTTGCAGCGTTTGAGTATGAAACCCTTCCCCCGGCTCTACGGCAGCTGGCCGATGCCTACCAGGCCCGAGGCGCGAGTTGGGATCATCTGCGGGTGCTGGCCCACCGGCCCGAGATGTACGAGGCGTACTACCAGTTTCTGTATCCCCTGCACACCGCCGGGGTGGTCGAGCCCGCGCTCAAGGAATTGGTCCGGCTCAAGATTGCCGACCTGAATCAGTGCCTGTTTTGACAGCGTGGCCGCCATCGCGGAGCGATGGAAAACGGGCTGACCGAAGAAAAAATTGACCGGCTGGCAGACTACGCGCACGACCCGCTGTTCAGCGAGCGAGAGCGGCTGGCCCTGGAGTATGCCGAGAAGATGGCGCTGGACCACGTCTCCTTAGGCGATGACTTCTTCCGGCGGCTGCGGACGGAATTTGACGATCCAGAGATTGTGGAACTGGGCATGGCCATTGGCCAGTATATTGGCTTCGGTCGCCTGCTCCACGTGCTGGACGCCGTGCAGCCTGTGTGTCAGCTCGAAGCATCAGCCTGAATCGACGCTGAATCGGCATTGGGGGGGGGCTGGAGTACAAAGTGCACAACACCCCCTGTGAGAGCAAGCGATGAGCACCTTACGCGAGGTCGAAAAACTGCTGGCAAGCATGTCCCGAGCAGAAAAGACGCAACTGTTGCAGCGGGTCGCCCGTGATCTCGAAGATACGCTGCCAGGGATCGAAATCACTCCGGGCGTGTGTGGCGGAGCGGCCTGTCTGGCCGGAACGCGTATCCCGGTCTGGACCTTGGAGCAGTACCGACGGCTCGGGGCAAGCGAAGCGGACTTATTGACTGCCTACCCAAGCTTGCGAGCCGAGGACCTCGTCAATGCCTGGGCTTATGTTCGCTCTCATCAGGACGAGATTG
>WTHE01000661.1 GCA_011523315.1 Candidatus Binatota bacterium | reverse complement strand
GGATGATCCGCTCCGAGCAGGGCGAGGAGTTGTTTGTCCACTTCAGCGCCATTCCGGGTCAGGGAGACCGCCGCCTGGAGCCCGGAGCCCGGGTGGGCTTCGAGATTGCCGAGGGGCCGCACGGCCGCTACGCGGTTGAGGTGCGGGTGCTTGAGACCGACACAGGCGGGCGGGGCGGCTGAGCCGCGCCTGAACCGACACGTCCGATAACGAAAAAGGAGGACTGCGTATGGCCAGATTTGAGGACTACGCCAATGCGTACCAGACGATCCGCATGGAGCGCCGGGACGGCGTGTTGCAGCTGACCTTCCATACCGACGGGGGAAGTTTACAGTGGGGGCTGTTGCCCCACCGTGAGTTCACCCAGGCGTTCGCCGAGATCGGCACCGACCCGGATAACAAACTGATCATTCTGACCGGCACCGGCGCCGATTTTTCCGGTCCCCGGTCGACTCCCTCGTCGCGGCCCCAGGTCAATGCTCGCAGCTGGGATCCGGTCTACTGGGAGGGCAAGCACCTGCTGAGCAATCTGCTGGATATCGAGGTGCCGATGATCAGCGCCATTAACGGCCCGGCCCTGCGCCACTCTGAAATCCCGCTGTTGTGCGACATCGTGCTGGCGTCTGAGACGGCCGAGTTCCAGGACTCGGCGCATTTCCCCAACGGCATGGTGCCGGGCGACGGCATGCACGTCGTCTACCCCCTGCTGCTGGGGCCCAACCGGGGCCGTTATTTTCTGCTGACCGGGCAGATCCTGTCGGCCCAACAGGCTCTGGAGCTGGGGCTGGTCAACGAGGTGGTGGCGCCGGACGCCCTGCTGCCCCGGGCCTGGGAGCTGGCCGAACAGCTGCTGCGCCAACCGCCGCTCACCCTGCGCTACAGCCGGGTGGCGCTGACCCAGGACCTCAAGCGGCGCATGCTCGACCTGCTCGGCTATGGTTTGGCCCTGGAGGGGCTGGGGCTACTGGATTCCGAGTCGCAATAGCCCGCGCGGCCGGACTCTTGCGGCTGGACCCGCCCGGCTGCTAGGGTCCGGCTGCAAAGCGACAACACGGGAGGGCGAGATGGCAGACGCACCCTATATGCAGCTCATCCACACGGCCGAGGAGCAACTGCTCCGTTTTCTGCGGACGTTTGAGTCGATTCAGGAGCATATTCGCTTTGATAAGATCGGCGACTCCCAGGCCGAGCTCCAGGCTGTCAGCGGCGATATGTTCTCGACCCTGGCCGATGAGCTGGCCGCGCTCTCGCCCCCGGACGCGCTGACCGAGTTTCACGTGGGCTTTACCGCCGCGCTAGCTCAGTGCGCCGGCGCGGCCAAGGCGTTTCTGGAGCCCGGCGGCAAGGATTTCTCGCTGGCGTTTTTGCAGAGTCGCTGGGCCTTGTGCAAAGGCATGAACCTGCTGTACGACCTGCGGGCTCACACCCCGACCCTCCAGGGGTATTGGTTGCTGCCCGAGGCGCTGCCGCAGCGGGACGCCCTGGAAACCCGGACGCCCGACGCCGGGGTACCCGTTGGCCTGATGCACACCAAGCGCACCGACGCCCACGCCGCCTACTCCCTGTACGTGCCGGAAAACTATGACCCACACAAAGAATGGCCGTTGGTCATCTGTCTGCACGGCGGCTATGGCCGGGGCGAGGACTATATCTGGGCCTGGCTGCGGCCGGCCAAGAGCAAGGGCTACCTGCTGCTGTCGCCCAAGTCGGTGGATGTGACGTGGTCGGTCCTACAGCCGCCGCTCGATGTCGAGTCCATCACCAGGATGTTCGACGAGGTGTGCGCCACCTACGCGGTCGATACGAGCCGGGTCTACCTGTCCGGCCTGTCCGACGGCGGAACCTTTACCTATATGCTGGGTCTGAGCCGCCCGGACATGTTTACCGGCATCGCCCCGATTGCGGGCGATTTCCACGCCATGCTGGATCCCCTGCTGCGCCGCAAGCAGGGCCAGGACCTGCCCATCTACATCGTGCACGGGGTGCACGATTTTATTTTCCCGGTGGCCACGATCCGGCAGGGCTACGAGCTGCTCAGCAACATCGGCTATAACGCGACCTACGAAGAACTGCCCGACTGGGGCCACGCCTACACCTCGCGCATCAACGAAGAGCTGGTGCTGCCGTGGTTTGAGGGGCTGGAACCGAGGCAGCGCTGAACCATAGAGCGGGCGTCCCGGCCGAGAGGGATGAAGTATGCCAAGGCTGGAAATAGAAATTCCCGAGCAGACGCTGGACCAGCTTGCCATGGAGGCCGGTGACTTTGCGAGGACAATGAAGTCCATGGCTGCTCTCAAGATGTACGAACTGGGCCGGCTGTCCTCCCAAGAAGCGGCGGCTTTAGCAGGGATTTCCCGGATTGAGTTCCTGCAACTGCTCCGCGTACACCAGATTCCCCCGTTCGAGCGTGTAGATGAAACAGGAGCGCTTACCAGTCCAATAG
>WTHE01000729.1 GCA_011523315.1 Candidatus Binatota bacterium | reverse complement strand
GTTGTCTTCCAAGGAAACCACGACGATGCGCAAGAAGATTGTGCAACGCAGCCGACCGTGGGAGAAGGCGCCGACCTACATCAAGGCCCAGGAGCGCAAGAACGGCGGTACGGCCAGGAGCGCCCGCGGGCGCAAGCAGGCCGCCGCGGCGAGTACCTGAGCGGGCCTCAGCCCAGCGTTACCCCACTGTTTCCGACACCTGATCCCAATCTTGAATTTCCTGCCGACAACCTGACGCCTGGCGCTACAGTCTGCTGACAGGTTCGACTGCCCGACTGGAAGGGGAGGTATGCAGCAACCGGCGGACTTACGCGTTCCGGTGCTTGTCGTGTCCGGTTTCCTCGGTTCGGGCAAGACGACCCTGGTGCGGCACCTGCTGCGCGACGCCCAGGTCAGCGGCGCCCGGGTGGCGGTGATCTCCAACGAATTCGGCGCCTTGGGTATCGATCAGGCGCTCTTGGGAGAGGGCGGCGAAGCATTTGTCGAACTGGAGGGCGGCTGCGTCTGTTGCCAGTTATCCGACGAGCTGCGGGACACGCTGCAAATGCTGAGGGAGCGCGTGCGGCCGGACCGGGTGATCGTTGAGACCTCCGGCGTGGCGCTGCCGTCCGACATCCAACTGCAGTTCTGGCGCGAGCCGGTGAGCGCCTGGGTTGAGGACGACGTCGTCGTGGTGGTGGTGAACGCCGAGCAGCTTGCCGAAGGCCGCGACCTGCACGGCACCTTTGAGGACCAGGTATCGTCGGCCGACCTGCTCCTGCTCAACAAGATCGACCTGGTACCGGCGGATGACCGGAACCGCCTCGACGCGCTGCTGCGCGACATGGCACCGGACACCCCCGTGTTGCATGCGTGTCATGCCGAAGTGGAACCGGCGCTGCTCTTTCCGTCCGACCCCGACGGTTTGCGCCGGCCGCGCCGCAGCGCCCGGAAATCTCCCGCACCGCATCACCATGAAGCGTTCGAGAGTTTTGAAATTTCCGTTGCAGAGGGCACCGACCCGGAGGAACTTCTAACCCGGTTGCGCGGCCTTGGCATGCTACGGGCCAAGGGATTCGTGCGTACCTCGCATGGGTTGCAATTGCTGCAAGGGGTGGGGCGGCGCCTTGAATTTCTGGAGCCCCCGACTGTGCCGCCGGCGCGGCTGATCGGCCGCGTGGTGGTCATCCGTCGAGCAGGGTAAGCAGGGGCGACCGGCCGGTCGCCCCTACACGGCGGGTCTAACCCGGAACGACGCGCAGACGGGCATTTAGGACCCACATGGGCTCGCCCTGGGGACAGGGGCCATCGCGTTGACAACCCGTTGGCCGGTCATTATGGTACGTCAGCCGCGCCGGGCCGTCTGTGGCGCTGGACCCCATATCAACTTGCAAAGAGAGGATTGTTGTGGAGGAAAGAACCGTCACTGTCCGCGATGGGTTATTCGAAATCAAGCTGCGCACCGATGGCAGCGGCGAGCCGCTGCTCTTCCTGCACGGTGCCGGCGGTTTGCGGGGCTGGGACCCCTTTCTGTCCGAACTGGCCGGTCGCTACACCGTGTACGCCCCGTCGCATCCTGGATTCGAAACCAGCAGCGGCATCGAGCAGGTCGACGACGTCGTCGACCTGGTGGTTTATTACAATGACTTGCTCGACGCCTTGGGCATCGAGTCGCTGCACGTCGTGGGGCACTCGATGGGCGGCATGATCGCTGCCGAACTGGCCGCTCTCAGCCCGCATCGCGTGCGGCGGCTGGTCCTGGCCAATGCCGTGGGGCTGTGGCTGGACAACCATCCGGTCGCCGATCTTTTCGCCATGACGCCGGATCAGCTCGGCATCGCGCTCTGGCACGACCCGGAATCCGAAATCGCCAAAACGATGATGGCCGTGCCGGAAGACGAACAGGCCCAACTGCAAGCCTACCTCGTGCGCATGCAGCATCTGGCGACGGCCGGCAAGTTCCTGTGGCCGATACCCGACAAGGGCCTGAAGAAACGCATTCACCGCGTCAAGGCACCCACCCTGATCCTCTGGGGCCAATCGGACGGGCTGGTGCCGGTTGCGTATGCCCAGGCGTTTCAAAGCTGTATCCGCGGGTCGCAGGTATCGATCATGCAGCGCTGCGGCCACATGCCGATGTACGAAAATCCCACGGGCTTCGTTGCGGAAGTCACCGGCTTCCTCAACGGCGCCGGATGATACCCAACCCGTCCGCGCTGCGCGGACGGCTGCCGTGAACCGCCGCCTCACCGCCTGAGCAGTACCGGAAATCCGCTTCCCACCCGCGGGGCCCTGCCGGAATGAGCAACGCCCTGAAATCGCCAGGCTTCGTTCGCACGCCGCCCGCCATCGCGGCTCTCCTGACGCGCTGGGCGTTGCGCTCGGCGGACGATCACGTCCTTGACGCAGGCTTTGGCGACGGCACCTTCCTGCTGGAAAGCGCCAGAGGTCTGCAGGCCCTCGGCACC
>WTHE01000084.1 GCA_011523315.1 Candidatus Binatota bacterium | reverse complement strand
CCCGTCACGCGCTCGTGTATCTGCTTGGCCGCGGAGCGGGTCGGCAGCGCGAAGTAGAGGCCGTCTACCCGCTCCGCTTTGAACAGCCGGGCAAAGCGCAAAAGCGCCGCCTCTGTTTTGCCCGACCCAGTCTCCGATTCGATGATGACCAGGGGCTTGTCCAGCGGGAGATTGGCAACCGCCTCCTGCATGGGATTGGGCTGCCCGTCGATATCGAACAATTCTCTGAAAGTGGGCAGTTCCCGCAAGGCATTGCGTTGCGCCCCGATGTCCAGGCCGATTTCTGCGATCGCGTTGCGGGCCCGCGCCCGCGCGCTGTCAATGTAATTGCTCTGCGGTCGGTCCCGGTAGGCGAAGATGCGTTCGTCCGAGCCGAGCCAGTCGGCCAATGTGCAGAGGCCGAGGAACATATGCTGGAAGGCGGGCGCAGACGGCAGCGGCGTCGCTCCGGGCGCGTACGCGGCGGGATACCATTCACGCACAAGTTTGACGATGCGCTCGACACATTCGCGCGGGCTCAACTCCCCGAAGGGACGCCACGCCGCGGGGTTGGTCCCGTCGCCGGCAAATCGGTTCAGCGGAGTGCCATGATGCGAAAGGGCTGCGACGAACAGACCGCTTGCCGTTATCCCCCCATTGTCGTCCCATTCCATCAATTCAGCCGCGGCCAAGGCATCCAAAAACCAATCTGCCGTCTCTCTGTCCTTGTCTTCCAACACCGGCACGAGGTCCTTGATATGTCCCATGCGCGGCGGCCTCTTGCGGTTGGGCGGCAGGTCCTCCGCGCGCCAGATCTGCGCCTGAAAGCCGATGTTTGCCTTGCCGATGTCGTGCAGCGCGGCGAAGACACACAGGCGTGCAACCGTCTTCTCATCCAGGTCGTCTTTGCCGCCCGAGCGGGCCAACCGTCTGCGGATGGTCGGCTGCTCCAGCAAAGCCTCGAAACAGGCTGCCACGTCGGCAAGATGATGTTCCAGCAGATGGACGCGTCGATGCTCTTGTTGCTCTTGTTTTTTTGATTTGGCCCAATGGCGCCGAGTGTAAACGGGCGGGCTCTGATCTTCCACCATTTATCTGTTCTCTGATTGCAGTGATCTAAGCCACATCCAGTTTTCGACCGTTACAGAGCGGATCCCCTGTTGCGGCGCGCGCTGCCCCGCCGGCGAGGTCGCTGGCGCTGTCGTTGGCGTAGGCGGGAATATGGTCTACATGCGCGTCCGTCTCCATCAACGGACCGTAACCCTCAATTATACAGCCCAAAAGTGTCATTTGCATGTCATTCATGTCTTTTTCTGTTGCAGTATTGTGTCGATTTGTCTATGTGAGAGGAATGGAAGGCTCGGCGGCGGTGTCTTTAGTGTCGAGAACGCCTGTGTCCATCCGGTCAAGCCGATCCATAGCGGCAAACAGGTTGTCGATGCGCCGCTGCCGCACTTTGCGTCTCAGAAGCGGAACCAGGGACTCAGAGGTGAGCAGACCAGCTTGTCCGGCTACCACAGTCAACTCTTCGGGCAGTGTCAGCGTCAGCGTAACCGTTGTCATGAATTCGCTTCCCGCAACGGAATATATGAACCCGCTCTTGCGATGTTGGCGAGTACAGTTGAATTGCAGGTGAAATCTCAAACTGCCATCCTGTCCTGTCGCGCGGCGCGCAGCAACCGGGGATATACGTTGTATGAGCGGTTCGGAGGGGGCGGGTAGTCCGTAAGCGAGAGGAAAGACAGAGAGCAGGCGCGAGGCTCGCGCGTTTCAGGTCACGGTGCAACAGGGAAGGCGTTGAACCCGGCGACGACGGCGCCCGCGGGCAGCTGCGCCAGCACGTCCAGATACCACCACCAATGTTCGGGCGTCAGGCCCGTTTCGGTCTCGCGCCAACGCGCCAGATCGGCGATGGCCTGAATCGCCTGATAAAGCAGATGCGCCTGCTGCAGCAAGCTCTTATCGGCATTGGCCAGCCGTGTGCGTTGTTCAGCGGTCAGTTGAGCTTACACTCGATGCAACTCACTGCGGGTCATAAGCATCTGCAGACGCTCCATGCGGCTGACAGCGGGAAAGTCAACGTCCGCTTCATAGGCAGCCAAGTTTTTTTCGATAGCGGTCATGAAAGGAGCTCCGCTAATGCGCCAACCCTGTCGAAGACGGATTTGCGCAAATACCGGTCAGGCCGTTTAACTATGTGTGCGCTCTCCGAGAACGCTATCCAGGTCAAAGGTGACCAGCCAAGTCCGTCCTCGAAGGCCGGCGGCAACGGCAACATTATCACGAATCCATCAGGGAAAGGAAGTCCACCATGACGACGGAGAACGGCAGCCGCCTTGACCGCATCGAACGGATCCTGGAACAGAACGCCGAACAGATCGCCGCGCTCGCCGAACGGCAAGAGCGCACAGATCGGCAAATCGAGACCCTGGCCGAACGGCAAGAGCGCACGGAGCAAAACATCGACCACC
>WTHE01000344.1 GCA_011523315.1 Candidatus Binatota bacterium | reverse complement strand
GCTGCATCGTGGTCTCGTCCAGCTACCGCCTGGCCCCGGAACACAAGTTTCCGGCCGCCATTGACGACTGTTATGCGGCCACCCGCTGGGTTGCACTCAACGCCGCAGCGCTCAACGCGGACGCGGTGCGGATTGCCGTGGGCGGGGAGAGCGCGGGCGCCAACCTGGCCGCTGCGGTGGCCCTCAAAGCCGGCCAGCAGGGCCTGCCGCGCCTGGCCTACCAGCTGCTGATGTATCCGGTGCTCAACCACGCCTTTGACACGCCGTCGTACCGGGACAACGCCGAGGGCTATTTCCTGACCAGCGACATGATGGCCTGGTTCTGGGAGCAGTATCTGAACGATGCGGCCGACGGCCACAACCCACTGGCCTCGCCGCTGCGGGCCTCAGACCAGCTCCTCGGCGGACTCCCGCCGGCCTTCATTGCCGCAGCCGAGTTCGACCCGTTGCGGGACGAGGCCGCCGCCTATGCGGCCAGACTGGGAGAGGCCGGGGTGGCCGTGCAGTACACCTGCTACGAGGGTCTGATCCACGGCTTCATGGGCATGGCCCCAGCCATCGAGCCGGCCAGGATTGCGCGTGAAGAGGCGGCGGCAGCGCTGAAGGCCGCCTTCGCCGAATAAAGAGCCGGAAAGCAGGGAGAACTTCAGAAGTAGGACAGTGTCCGGCTATCAGCTTGTTTTCCGTGTTCATGCTATCCGGCGCATGGTAGAGCGTCGGATCAGCAGAGCAGATATACACCAGGTTTTGGAACAAGGAGAAGTTGTCGAAGAGTACCCCGAGGATACTCCCTACCCAAGTCGTCTTCTTCTTGGTTTTCTCGATTCTCGTCCTCTTCACGTTGTGGCAGCCGATAACGACGAAGCACTGGAGACAATTATCATTACGACTTACGAACCAGATCCAGACCAATGGGATCCGACTTTTCGTAGGAGGCGGGCAGGATGACATGCGTTATCTGTAAACAAGGAAAGACGCAAAACGGTACTGCGACGGTTACGCTCGAACGGGAAGGGACGATTCTCGTTATTAAGGCTGTTCCTGCGCGAGTGTGTACTATATGTGGAGAGGAATACGTCGATGAAGGGGTTGCAGAAGAACTCCTTCACCACGCAGAAGAAGCACAGAGAGCCGGAATCCAGATAGACATCCGTACCTATGCAGCAGCCTGAACGGTTCACTATGTGTGATGCACAGCCATCTCAACCCGATAGTCCAGTTCGGGGGCGAGCGTCCGACTCACATAGCAGCTGCGGGTGGCCGGCTCCAACAGCGCTCTGAGCTGCGCCTCATCGGCCGGCGCCCAGACCTCCAGAGTCAGCCGAATGTCCTTGAGCCGTCCGGTCGGATTGGCCCGGACGTGGCCTTCAATCCGCTCGATCGTCACCCCCCGGCGACGGGCCGTGGCTTTGAAGGCAATCGTCAGGCAGGCCAGCAGGGCGGCCAGAAAAGCCGACACCGGGTCGGGACCGCTATCGCCGCCGCCGTCGTCAATCGGCTCGTCCAGGGTCCAGGCATGGTTGTGGCTGCGGACGTGAACGGCGTAGGCGTCAGCGTCCGAGACAGTGCGGATTTCCCGTCTGTCAAGCCCGGCTTGGGGCGCGTCCGGGCCGGCCGAGCCTAAGTCTTCGAGCGCGCGTTTGAGGCCCTGGGTAAACCCGGCCGCAGCCACGCCGTCGGCCACCCGGTGGTCATAGGCGATGCTGAGCGTCAGCGTGGGACGGACCGCCAGCCGTCCATCAACCGCAGCCGGCCGATCCTCAACCGCACCAACAAAGATCAGGATAGGCTCGCCGAGGTTGATCACCGGCGTGCCGAAGCGAATGCCGTACATGCCCAGGTTGGACACGGTCAGGCTGGCCCGACCCATGTCGTCCGCAGCCAGCCGTCCGGCTCTTGCGGCCGCGATCAGGCGCTGACTCTCGGCCGCGAGGTCAACCAGCGAGCGTTGATCGGCCCGGCGGATGACCGGCACCAGCAGACCCCGGGGCGCATCAACCGCAAAGCCGATATCCACCCCGTCGTGGGAGACCAGCGTGTCGTCCTTGAGGCTGACGTTCAGCTGGGGCTGCTGCGCCAGAACACTCGCCGCCGTGTGGAGCAGCACGTCGTTGAGGCTCAGCCCAGGCGCCTCGTCTCTGAACCGGTTTCGGATCGACACCAGCTCGGCGGCATCAACATCGACCATCTGGACGATATGAGGAATCGTTTGCCAGGCCTGCTGCACGCGGCGAGCGGCGGTTTTGCGGATGCCGGTCAGTTGGCGGCGCTGGACAGCCGCGTCTTCCAACGGCACCTCAGTTGGTGTGGGTGTAGCCGCCAGCGCCCGCTCGACATCCGCGGCAGACAGCATGCCGTCTGGACTCGACGGCGTCAGCAGGGCCAGAGCGAGCCCGTGCTGAGCGGCCAGGCGCTTGGCCTTGGGTGAGGCCAGCACCCGTTGTGGACGGGGTGTGGC
>WTHE01000607.1 GCA_011523315.1 Candidatus Binatota bacterium | reverse complement strand
GGCCGAGGCCGAGTGCGGGCCTTTGGATATCGTGTTCAGCAATGCCGGCATTGGCGAACAGGTCGCCTTTACCGACATGACCGAGGCGCAGTGGGACCGCATGTTCGGGGTACATCTGAATGGCACCTATAACTGTTTCCAGGCCGTGCTGCCCTCCATGCGCCGACGCGACTGGGGGCGTCTGCTCAGCACGTCTTCCATGGGGGCGTTTACCGGCGGCGTCAGGCTGGCCCACTACTGTGCGGCCAAGGCCGGTATTGCCGGTCTGACGATTGCGCTGGCGAGCGAGTTGGCCCGAACCGGGATTACCGTCAATGCGGTCGCCCCGGGTGTGATTGACACCCCGATGGTGCGCCAGAGCCCGCAGCGCTGGGTGGACAAGATGACCAAGACGATTCCGATGCGCAGACTGGGCAAACCCGAGGACATTGCCCATGCGGTCGTGTATCTGGCGTCTGAAGAGGCCGGCTTTGTCACCGGCCAGATCCTCAGCCCCAACGGTGGTTCGTACATGAAGTGGTGCTGACATGCGGCTGGACGGAAAAACCGCGATTGTGACCGGGGCCGGCTCAGGGCTGGGCAAGGCCACTGCTCAGCTGTTTGGCCGGGAAGGCGCCCGGCTCGGCCTGCTTGACATCAGCCAGCGACGGGCGGAAGGCGTGGCCGCCGAGATCAACGCCGCCCTCCAGCGTACGGTTGCGTTTGCCTGTCGGGCGGATGTGTCAAAAAAAGACGAGCTTGCGCCCGCCATCGCCCAGCTGCGCGAGAATCTCGGCCCGATCAATATCCTGGTCAATAACGCCGGCATTGCCCAGATCAAGGATTTTCTGGACATCTCCTCCGTCGAATGGCAGCGGATGCTTGACGTGCACGTCAAAGGCACCTTCCTGTGCACACAAGCGGTGATCGAAGACATGCTCAACACCGGCTGGGGCCGGGTGATCAACACTGCCTCCGTGGCCGGCATGGAGGGCGGACCCCAAAACGCCCATTATGCTGCGGCCAAAGCCGCGATTATCGGCTTGACGCGCTCCTTGGCTCTGGAGTTCGCCCGTTCCGGGATTACCGTCAATGCGGTTGCCCCGGGCCTGATTGACAATATTTTGCAGGCGGTCGAGGGCAGAGCCCAAGGCTCGACCGTGGCGGGCAATATCTCGCAGACCACGGCCGAGCAGGTGCGGCAGTTTTTCCTACGCCGTATTCCCATGCGGCAGCTCGGCAAACCCGAAGATATCGCCCACGCCCATCTGTTCCTGGCCTCGGACGAGGCCGGCTATGTGACCGGCCAGGTGCTGAGCCCCAACGGCGGATATGTGATGTAGTGCAGGAAGTTAAGGAGAACACGCCTATGTTCACGGCTCCATCCAGATATTTTAACCAAGAACATGAGATATTCCGCGAACAGGTGAGAAGCTTCGTGGACAAGGAGATTGAGCCGTATATCGATCAGTGGGAGGAGGAACGGCTGTTTCCCAAGTCGGTGTATCGGCGCATGGGCGAACTCGGCTTTCTCGGCATTCGGCTGCCCGAGGAGTACGGCGGGAGCGAGGGCGATATCTGGATGACGTTGGTCTTTTGTGAGGAACTGTGCCGCTGTCATGCCCTGGGCCTGCCGATGAGCGTCCTGGTCCATACCGACATGTCGACCACCCATATTGCCCGCTACGGCACGCCGCAGCAGAAAGACAAGTATCTGCGGCCCTTGATCAGCGGCGAGCAGGTATGTGCGATCGCCGTCTCCGAGCCGTCGGGCGGCTCGAATGTGGCGGGAATTCAGACCACTGCGGTCCGGGACGGAGACGGGTATGTCCTCAATGGAGCCAAGATTTTCATCACCAACTCGGTCCATGCCGACACCTTCTGTGTGGCGGCCAAAACCAACAAGGATCTGGGCCATAAGGGCGTGTCGATGTTCATTGTCGAGCGGGACAGCCCGGGCTTTCAGCTGGCCAAGAAACTCAGAAAGATGGGCAACCACTCTTCGGACACCGGCGAGCTGGTGTTCGAGGATGTCCGGGTGCCGCGCGACAACCTGCTGGGCGAAGAGGGCCGGGGTTTTTACTACATCATGCAAAACTTCCAGGATGAGCGCCTGATCGCGGCCAGCATGGCGGTCAGCGCCTCTCAACGCGCCCTGGAAGACACTATTCGCTATACCCGTGAGCGGGAAACCTTTGGCAAGCGGGTCTTTGACCACCAGGCCATCGGTCATCGCCTGGCCGACCTTGCCACCAAGCTTGAGGCGGCCCGCCAGCTGACGTACTACGCCGCGGATGTCCTGAGTTCCGGGCGTGACGCCAGCACCGAGGTGTCGATGGCCAAGCTGTACGCGACCGAACTGGCCAATGAGCTGGCCTACGAATGTTTGCAATTTCACGGTGGCTATGGCTACATGGAAGAGTTTCACATTGAGCGCTTCTATCGGGATATGCGGATGACCAATATTGGCGGAGGCACGTCAGAGATCATGCGCGAGATCATTGCCTATCGGGGCTTGGATCGGGACTGACAGCAGTGCAAGACGTCCGGAGAGTGGTCTCCGGAGGGGTGAGCGATGACGAGCGTTTCATCGGGAATCGTTCACCTGGTATGTGGTGGGTGTGTGGTGAGGGGTGAGTGGCCCTCGGCTCGGTGGAGCGGAGGTGGGGTTGTGAGGAGGAAGAGCTATGGGGGCGGTGTTGGATGTGGATATCCCACACAAGATGTTCGCGCGTCGTATTCAGCCGTTCGGTATTGCCCTGGCCGAGGTGTCGTGGCGGGTTAAAATGTTCACCCACGACGGGGTCGTGCTGGCGGCGATCTATCTTGAGGAGCCGAATCTGATTGTCGGCATGTCGTTCTGGCAGGACGAGGAAGCTGCCCGGCATCTTTTTCGCGGAACGTTTGAGATTGGCCTGTGCGCCGACGCCGACCCGCCGGGCCGTGTGCGTCTGGCGGTTGAACTCGATACCGAAATGGTCGACGAGTTGTTCACGGCCGCCGAGTTGCTCAACCCACGTCCGAACCGGACCAGCGCCAGCCGGGCCAAGCGGCATTTTTCACATTTTTTATCCGAGGCTTTTCCGGACACTCCCCAGGTCTGGTCTCGTTCTCACAGCTGGCGGGCTGCCAGCCGCACCAGACGCGCGGCCCAGCCCATACGGGTCGGATAAGATCCTGCGGGCTGCGGGTTTGCTCTCCCGGTCCGCTTTGAGTATAGTAGCTCGGCCAAAAGGAGTGTGACGTACACTCCGGCTGAGCCCTATTTCTGCTGAGGAGGAAAACGTATGGCCGATGACGAACTGAAAGAGAAAGTCACAGAAATCCTGGCCGAGCTTGGCGTATTTTCTGGCCAGCGCGAAATCACGATGGAAGAGATCGCTATTCTGCAGGGCCAGCAAACGGGTCTGGCCCGGATCATGCCCGAGATTGGACAGCGGACCTGGAAGTTGTTCTATGCGGCGAAAGAGGGCCACTGGGACCTGGCCAACTTCCAGTACTCAGAGATTACGGAGCTGATGGAATTCGGCGCCTACGCCCGGCCCAAGCACGAGGATGCGCTCAATCAGTTCATGGCCGAGGACTGGTCGCCGGTTGGTGAGGCGGTCAAGAGCAAGGATTTTGAGGCTTTTGAAGCGGCTTTTCACAAGGCCATTGAGCAGGCCAACGCCTATCACGAACTCAAGGACAGACCCTATATCCGTTGGCAGTTGCCGTCCACTCCGCCGGATGATCTGGAGATCAAACCGCGTGGAGGGGGCAAATAAGCCTGCCCGGCGGGCCGAGAAGCCTTGCCCGCCCGGTTCGGTTCAGGTGCGTAAGAATGTCAGTGTGGAAAAGAGGGCAGTCCGCCGGGGCTGCCCTCCGCTCGTTGTAAAGGAGGGAGATGATGTCTACGCTGCTTTTTCTCCTCATCGTCGTAGCCGCCCTGGGGTTCTTTGCCTATACCTTGTACGACCGGTTTCGGCTCCTGCTGGCCGCCAAACCGGTCGAGCGTTTTGATCGGATCGGTGAGCGGGTCAAAGCCGTGCTGGTGTACGCGTTTGGCCAGAAGAAGTTCGTGGTCGGTGAACAGCCGGCCGGCTGGATGCACGTCCTCATCTTTTGGGGCTTCATGATTCTCGGCCTGCAAGTCGTGACCATGTTTGGTCGGACCTTTTCGGATCACTTTTTTGTGCCTGGGTTTGCGCCCGATCAGCTGGGCGGACCGTTCTTTGTGCTGCGCGACCTGATGGAGGTGCTGGTGATCGGGGCGGTCGGGGTGGCCATCTACCGCTGGGTGGTATCACATCCGCCACGGCTGTTCGGCTATAAGCCGGCCGAAGAGCGCCTGGCCGGACAGTCCCACTGGGAGGCCATCCTCATCCTGTTTTTTATCTTTACGATCATGCTGTCCGGCCTGCTGTACGACGGCGGGCGACTGGTCTTTCTGGCCGGCGATCCGGTCATCGAAGCCGAACGTCCCTGGCAACCGATGAGCGCCCTGGTCGGCCTGGTGTTATCGGCCTTTGGGTCGGGGTTTGCCGAGTTCGTCAGCAACGCCGCGTGGTGGGTCCATAATCTTGTGATTCTGGCCTTTCTCAACCTGCTGCCGCGCTCCAAGCATTTCCATATCATCACCTCGATTCCCAACGTGTTTTTCCGCAAACTCGAGCCTGCGGGAGCGCTGGATAAGATGGACCTGGAGAACTCGGAGACCTTCGGCACCTCGTTCATCAACCAGTTCACCTGGAAGCAGGCGCTCGACATGTACAGCTGCACCGAGTGCGGCCGCTGCTCTTCGCACTGTCCGGCCACGGCCAGCGGCAAGGAACTGGCCCCGCGCCAGCTGCTTCTCAATTTGCGCGACTATATGTACGACCATCAGGCCGAGATGATCGCCGCCCGGCCAGCGGCCAACGGTGAAGGCGAGGCCGGTCTGGTGGGCGAGAATGTGGTCGGCGACAATCTGATTCACGATCAGGTGCTGTGGTCGTGTACGACCTGCCGGGCCTGCGAAGAAGCCTGCCCGGTGATGATCGAATACGTTGACAAGATTGTGGATATGCGCCGCCATCTGGTGCAGGAAGAAGCCCGCTTTCCGAGCGAGCTGACCCGCACCTTCAGGGGCATGGAAACCCAGGGCAACCCCTGGGGTATGAGCTATGACAAGCGGATGGATTGGGCTGAGGGCCTCTCGGTGCCCCTGCTGGCCGACAATCCAAACGCCGAGTATCTGTACTTTGTCGGCTGTGCGGGTGCTTTTGACGACCGCAACAAGAAGACGGTCGCCGCCTTTACCCGGATCCTCAACAAGGCCGGGGTGAGCTTTGCCGTGCTGGGTCCCGAGGAGCCCTGCAACGGCGAGACCGCCCGGCGGCTGGGCAACGAATATCTGTTTCAGACTATGGCCGAGGCTGCGGTCGAGGTCATCAACGGTTACGGTGTCCGCAAGGTCATTGCCAACTGCCCGCACTGTTTCAATACGCTCAAAAACGAGTATCCGCAGTTTGGCGGCGAGTACGAAGTCATCTCCTCGGCCGAACTGGTCGATCACCTGTTCAAGGAAGGCAAACTGAGCGTCCGGGAGGACCCCGACCTCACGGTGACCTATCACGATTCGTGCTATTATGGCCGTCACAACAATATCTATGAGTCGCCGCGCGAGGTGATTGCCAAGATCATGGGCAAATCGCCACAGGAAATGGAACGCAACCGCCAGACCAGCATGTGTTGCGGCGGCGGCGGCGGCTGGATGTGGATGGATGAACCCCCGGATCAACGGGTGAACATCCTGCGCGCCGAGCAGGCCCTGGAAACCAAACCGGACGTGGTCGCGGTGTCATGCCCCTTTTGCATGACCATGCTGACTGACGGCGTCAAAGCCAAAGAGGCTGAGGAGCGGGTCCAGGTCCTCGACGTGATGGAACTCGTTGATCGGGCCAGCGACTGAAAGTGAACGACGATTGCTGCCTGTCGGCAGTAATCTCAGCTAAGAGAGGCGGACGACCCCTATGTCGGAACAGCTTGAAGATACCCATCTTGTCGATATGCAACCCCTGATCGCCCCGCGGGCCGTGAAAGCCGAGCTGCCGATGACCGAACAGGCGGCCGAACTTGTTTCGGAAACCCGCCAGCTTATCCGCGCCATTCTGCACGGCCGGGACCAGCGCCGCTTGCTGGTGGTAACCGGGCCGTGTTCCATTCACGACGCCGAGGCCGCCTACGAGTATGCCGGCCGCCTCAAAAAAGTCATCGACGCCACGCGTGATCGGCTGGTGATTGTCATGCGGACCTATTTTGAAAAGCCGCGCACCACGGTCGGCTGGCAGGGGCTACTTAACGATCCCCATCTGGACGGCTCGTGTGACATCCCCACCGGCCTGCAGATGGCCCGCCAGATCCTCCTGCACATCAATCAGCTGGGGGTGCCCTGCGCGGTCGAGGTCCTCGATCCGGTCACGCCGCAGTACGTGGCCGACCTGATCAGCTGGGCGGCCATTGGCGCGCGGACAACCGAGAGTCAGACCCACCGCGAGCTGGCCAGCGGCCTGTCGATGCCGATCGGTTTCAAGAACGGCACCGACGGCCAAGTGCAGAGCGCTATCAACGCCATGATCTCGGCCCGCCACCCGCACAGCTTTCTGGGCATTAACGCCGACGGCCTGACCTGCATGGTCAAGACCGGTGGCAATCCAGACCGGCATATCGTGCTGCGTGGCGGGGGCGGCAAGCCGAACTGCGGTCCCGAGGACATTGCCCGGGCGGTCGAGTTTGTGGCTGGTGAGGAAATCGCCCGGGCGGTCATGGTCGATTGCTCACACGATAATTCGGGCAAGGATCATACCAGGCAGGGCCAGGTGTGTCGGGACGCCCTGGCGGTCTTTCGGGACGGCCAGCGGGCGCTCATGGGCCTGTTGATCGAGAGCAATCTCAAACCGGGCAAACAGGCCTGGAAAGAGGGCGTCCAGCTGGAGTACGGGATGTCGATCACCGACGCCTGTATTGGCTGGGAAGAGACCGAACAGCTGTTGTACGAAATCGCCGAGGCGGTTCCTTCCCAGAAAAGGGAATCGTGATGACCATTGAGGAATGGAAGAAGATCACCATTCCCTTTTGCAGCCGGCTGGCCTAATAGCGCCGCATCACCTCGTCGGCAAAGTCTTTCAGCACCTTGCGGGCCGAGGCCATGGGCGGCAGCAGGGTGACTTCCTTGAGGCCCTCCCGTTCGGCCTGGCGCAGTTGCTCGACAATGGCCGCCGGCTCACCGACCAGACAGGTCCCCGCAATCGCCTTGGGGGTGATGAAGCGGCGCTCCTCGGGCATCAGAAAGGTGCAGTGGCCGTTGTGGATCTGGAGGTAGCGTTTCTCCTCGGGCGTCTCCATTTTCTCGACATAGGCGCAGTACTCGTCCCACACGTCTGTGAAGGACTCGGGCACGACATCTTCTTGTCGGGTGTAGCGGTAGATTTCGTACACAAAGTGCAGGGCGGCGGCGACCCACGATCCACACTCGTCAATGACCCGCTCCGAGTCCAGCTTCTCCCCGGGCTGGAGGACCAGGGCCGAGGTCAGGGCGGCGGTATGAAAATCCGCGTCCAGCGTTCGGCCGTTCTGCTGCGCCCCCTGTTTGACCAGGTCCAGGTTAGCTTGCAGCATGCCCGGCTGTTCATTAAAGACGGAGATCAGGCCGTCGCCATACGCGCCCGCGCTTTTCAGAGCCAGCGGGCCGTTGGCCGCGACGAGGATCGGCACGGTATGTTCCAGGTCCAAAAACTGCAGGTCCTGGTGCAAAAAACAAATCGTGCGGGTCGTGCCGTCGAGCGTGTACTCAACCTCTTCCCCGCGCAGTAAGGCTCTGAGCACCCGCAAATACTCACGAAAATCCCGAATCTTCATCGGGTTCATACCCATGACCCGCATGGCTGTGTGTCCGGTGCCGATGCCCAGGAAGACGCGCCCCGGGGCGATGCGGTTGATCGAGGCAATGGAGTGGGCCGTGACCGGGGCGATCCGGGTGCCCGGAATCGACACGCCGGTGCCGAGCTTGATCCGTGAGGTATTGTGGGCGGCCAGGGCCAGGGTGGCATAACAGTCCGACCAGATCATCTGGGAATCCGGCACCCAGGCCCGGTCATAGCCGAGATCTTCGGCATATTTGATCAGCTGCCAGTCGTCGATTTTTGTGGCTACGGTCAGGCTGAATTCCATGCGTGTCTCCTGTCTGAAGAGAATATTCGACCCCAGAGCATACCTGTTTAGCGCTGGCAGACAAGCACCGGTGCGTGTTGGGTACTGTCCTATTTTGAACTGTAAGCCACTGTTTCTGTTGAGGGAAAAACCTCAAATTAGGACAGTACCGCGTGTCGAAAAGTGGTGACGGACTGTCTATGGGTGTCGTATAGACGAAAGGCAGCCGTGAGGTCTTTGTGATATCGGCTGTCATCAAGATTGCCTGTTGAGGAGGACAGTCATGAACGCCAAGCATTCGGTCGTACGCCAGCACCTCAGCCACCCGGTCATTGATGCCGACGGACACTGGCTCGAGTTCGGCCCCCTGGTCCGTGAGCGGCTGCGGTCGATTGGGGGAGACCGAGCGGTGGAGGGCTTTGCCAGCTTCCCCAGCCTCGCCGATGAGCACCTGTCCATGTCGGTCGCCGAACGGCGCAGGCGGCGGATCGCCCAGCAGGGCTTCTGGGGGCTGCCGACCAAGAATACACGCGACCGGGCCACCGCCATCATGCCCCAGCTGCTGTATGAACGCCTGGATGAACTGGGGCTTGATTTCTCGGTCATGTACCCGACTGCCGGGCTGGCCCTGCCGTTGATTGCGGATGCCGAGACCCGGCGGATTACCTGTCGGGCGTTCAACACCTTTAGCGCCGAGTATTTCCGGGATGTCTCGGACCGTTTGACGCCGGCCGCAGCGATTCCGATGCACACCCCGGACGAGGCGATTGCCGAGCTTGAGCATGCCAAGCAGCTGGGCCTCAAGGTCGTAATGCTGGGCAGCATGATTCGGCGTCAGATCCCCGCCGTCGTCCAGGAACAGCCTGAAGCGGCCGGCCTGGCCGCCTGGTATGACGTGTTCGGCCTGGACAGCGAGTATGACTACGATCCGGTCTGGGCCACGTGTGTGGAGCTGGGCTTTTCGCCGACCTTTCATTCGGGCGGCCGGGGCTATGGGCTGCGCGTCTCGCCCTCTAACTTCTGTTACAACCATATCGGCCATTTTGCCGTTGCCGGCGAGGCGGTGTGCAAGGCGCTGTTTCTGGGCGGCGTGACCCGCCGCTTTCCGAGTCTCAAGTTTGCCTTCCTGGAGGGCGGGGTCGGCTGGGCCTGTCAGCTGTACGCCGACCTGATTGAGCACTGGGAGAAGCGCAATGCCGACGCCTTGGACGAGGTGAATCCGGACAATCTGGATGTTGATCTGCTGCGTCAGCTGGCCGCTACCCACGGCAGTCAGGAGATTGCAGCGGCGCTGACCGACCGGCGGGCAGCTCTTGACACGGCCAGGCAACCGGTCGGGGCGGCCGCAGTGGGCGGCATCGACAATGTGGACGATTTTTCGGCCTGCCGGATCGAAAACAAGCAGGACTTTCACGAGCTGTTTGCCACGAAATTTTATTTTGGCTGCGAGGCCGACGACCGGATGAACGCCTGGGCCTTCAGTCGTAGGCATAACCCACTCGGCTCACAGCTGAACGCCCTGTTCGGCTCCGACATCGGCCATTTTGACGTGGCCGACATGGCCGGGGTACTGCCCGAAGCGTATGAGCTGGTGGAAGACGGCCTGATGGACGCCGACAACTTCCGCGACTTTGTGTTCACCAACCCGGTCCGTTTCTGGGCTGAGGCCAATCCCGAGTTCTTCACCGGCACCGTAGTCGAGCACGAGGCCGCCGCCCTGCTGGCCGCTGCGGCTCCGGCGGTGGCAACCAACGGGGGAGCGGTTGGCCAGCCGTCGAAATAAACCGGTCGAGAGACTCGCAGGGCAGGGGGAGAGAACCGGCCCTTGACGGAAGGCGCCCGAGGAGGGAGCTGTCTCCTTTCCGCCATGTCTTGCAGCGTGGGCCTGGAGGGCGGGCAAGTCTTTGCCTGGACTCTGACCCTGAGGTGTCAGGGCTGTGCCGTTCTCTCCCCTTGACTGAAAGACTGCGCCAGCTGCCATCCTTCTAAAGCCTCATGCGCTTTGCGTACCAGCGGTGGAACTGCCAGGTCGTTTTCTCGAGCTGCGAGAGCCAGGTGGGGGCCGCGCCCTGGGACGCCCAGCCTTGCTGAACGGCGATGGCGGCGTCCGTGTCCTCTCTCTGTATCTCCTCCATCATCGCACCCTGGGCGGCGATGTACTCAGCGAAGCCGGGGTGATCCCCCACCGAATCCGGTGGCATGTGATGGACCCAGGCGAAGGTGTTCTGGTCCAGCTTGTGGGGAAAAGTGGGATAGGCGGTCATGCTGTCGTGTTGGACGGAAAAGGTCAGGCACGGGAAGACCGTGATGAACTCAACCTGCTCGTAGCCGGACTTCGGCAGGCCGGGGATCGGGGGCGGAACGTACTGTGCCCGGTCATGCCGCCCGAGCCAGTCCTTCGCCTCGTCCAGTGCCTCGGCGTAGGGCATGTGGAAGAGGCTGTACTGCCCGTCGAGGGACTTGACCGTGAGCGCTTCGGTCGGCAGCGCCTCCTGCGCACTGTTCCGGTGCAGGGCCATCACATGGTAGCCCTCGTTGGCGTTCTCCAGCATGATTTTCCAGTTCCACGGGCATTGGAACCGCTTGTTGATCACGAGGCGCATGTTGGGCAGGTCCCAGGGCTCCAGGAACGTGGCGAGGTCCGCAAGCCGCGGGGCGAGCGGCTCTGCCTCCGGATCGAAGTTGATCATCACGAAGTTTTGCCACACCTCGGTGCGGACTTCGAGCAGACGGATGTCTTGCATGCAGAACGCCGTGGTCTGCTCCATATGGAGCGCCTGCACGAGTTGTCCATGACCGTCGTAGGTCCAGCCGTGGTACGGGCACGCGAAGGAGGGCTGGTTCCCGGTCCCTTCTGCGACCCGCATCGCACGATGTCGGCACACGTTGTAGTAGGTGCGGACGTTGCCGTCAGGATCGCAGACGACGAGTAGGGGTTCTCCCAGGATGTCGGTGGCGAAGTAGTCGCCCGGGTTGCGAACCTGATCGAGAAAGCCGATGGGAAGCCACTCGCGGCGCAAAATCCGTCCCTGCTCCGCAGCAAAAACGTCGGGATCCGCGTAGATTCTCGGGGGGAGCGGGTTGGCCTCCTCCAAGGGCTTCAGGATGCCTTCGATCTCGTCGGGCCGGAGCAGGCCCGCCTGTGGTGGTTGGGTCAGATGCGGCCGTGCGTACGTTGCCATGAGCGCGTTCCCTTCTCTGCCCTGCTTGGGTCGGCAAGTCCTTCGTGGCTGCATGCTATCTACGACATTCGATTGAGACAACCACAGCCAGGAGGTATCGGACGGAGCGGGCTGGACAGCCAGGAGCGGAGGGCGGAAAATCAGGGACTTACAGGCTGAGGCCCGTCATACTCGGCTGAACAATTTTAGGCAGAAGGGACGGTCCAGCCGAAAAATCTTCAGCGCAGAGCGCGAGTGCGAGAGTAGTCCCTTTCGGCTCCCTGATACCTCATCACCCTCGCATTTTTTGGAAGCGGTGTTAAAGGACCCGAACCTACTTGTCGGCCTCGCACCGCTCGCGTTTTTTACGCCGTCCGGGAGGCGACAATGAGTTCCTGGCCGAAGGCCCGTAGTGCCGTGTGCAGACGGGTAGCCGCTGTGTGGTGGCGCGGATCAAGCCAGCGCCGGACGACTTTCTCGTTGACGCCGAGGCGGGCCGCCACAGTGAGCCGTGACAGCCCGCTGTCACGGAAGGCGAGCACGAACGCCGCCTTCGCGGCCATATCGGGGGGAACGGCAATGAGCCGCTCGCCAGCATGTGGCCGGCTCGGCGCTGGGATTGGCTCGTTGTCGTCAATGCGGCCGGCGATGGCTTCCTCAAGCGCATCGCCGGCTTCCTTCAG
>WTHE01000647.1 GCA_011523315.1 Candidatus Binatota bacterium | reverse complement strand
GTATCCTGCGCTTTGACGATATCGAGGCGCGGCTCGACAACCCGCCCCAGCCGGTAGTAGTCAACGGCGGACTGCCGACCGACCGCTGGCACGGCTGGAAATTCATCGGCTTTGGACCGGACGACAAGCTCTACGTGCCGGTCGGCGCGCCGTGTAATGTGTGCACCCGGGCGGACGAACGCTACGCCTCGCTGCTGCGCATGAACGCCGATGGCAGCGCTGTCGAGGTCTTTGCTCGGGGGATCAGAAATACGGTCGGATTTGACTGGCACCCGCATACCGGAGAGCTGTGGTTTACCGATAACGGACGCGACAACCTGGGCGATGACGTGCCCCCGGACGAGCTGAACCGCGCCCCCCAAGCGGGTCTGCATTTTGGTTTTCCGTACTGTCACGCCGGCCGCATTCCCGACCCGGAGTTTGGCCACAGCCGGCCGTGCGGCGATTTTACCGGCACGGCTCAGGAACTCGGCCCGCATGTTGCGGCGATCGGTATGCGCTTTTATACCGGCACGATGTTCCCGGCCGCCTATCGCAACCAGATCTTCATTGCCGAGCACGGCTCCTGGAACCGCAGCGACCCGATTGGCTACCGGATCAGCCTGGTCCGGCTGAAGGACAACGCGCCAATCTCGTACGAGGTGTTTGCCCAGGGCTGGCTACAGGGTCGCTCGGCGTGGGGCCGGCCGGCCGATGTGCTGGTCATGCCCGACGGCGCGCTGTTGGTCTCGGATGACCGGGCCGATGTGGTGTATCGGATCAGCTATGAGGGGCAGAGTGACTCAGCCCGTGCTCAGTAGAAGGCCAGACTGGCAAAGCTGACCGACGACTGGGTCTGGCTGTCAATCGAGCGGTCATATTTGAGGAGCGTGCCACGTTCGGCATCGAGCAGATGCAGCATGGTATACATGGGCGCAAAACCGCACACCCGGCGCTTATCGGCGTCTTTGGCGATCTGGTCAAAGAAATCGCCCGGATCGACGTTTTCCAGGGCCTGGATCAGCCGCCGGTCTTCGGCCTCCACCCAGTCCAGAAAATCCTGAGTCAGCTCGCCCGGATCGCCGAACTTGTGTCCCACATGGGCAAAGTCCACCCCGGCCACTACGCACACCGAGCGCCGGCTGTCGGCAATCGTCTCGTGCAGGGCGGTCAGAAAATCCGCCACCCGAGGGGTCTCAGTCGGCGGCGTCCTGGTCAGGGTCATATGGTGAAAAGACGACACCAGGATCGGCACGACCGTAAAGTCCCGCCTGTCGGCCAGCACGTATTGCAGGAACAGCATCTGGAATTCGAGCGAGTGCTCGGTGCGGTGCAACAGCTCATCGGCAAACAGGTCTTGGTCGTAATTGGCCTGTAGGGCGTGCAGAAAGTCCTGGTCGGTTTTGACCGGGCCGAGCGGCGTGTCATAGTCTTTGCGCGTCGAGACAAACAGGGAGTCGGAGCCGTGGTGGGAGGTGCCCAACACGACAAAGAGGTCGGCCGCGCACCGCTCGGCCAGCTCCTTGTAGGCCCAGGCGTAGGTCGGGCCGCCAACCCGCAGGTCAATATGGGGGGCAATCAGGCCGCGCAGCGGAGGCTGGGGCTGAGCCGCAGCGTTGGGCAGTCCCGGCCCCTCGTCCCCGGAGAAAAAGCCGCTGAGCTGCCGGCTGAATTCGTCGGCCTGGGAAGAGTAACACGTGTCGGCGTGGGCCATGTCGCGCACCGGGGCCTGACGAAAGGCCCTCAGGGTATCCTGTTGGAGCCGGGCAAAGCGCGCGTTGTCCAGGTAATAGTGGGTGTCGAGCTGTTCGATCAGTTGCCGCAGCTGCTCGCCGGGCAGCACCTGGCTGAATTTGCGGGCAAACGCCTCTTGGATATCCACCAGCGAGTGCTGGCCGTCGAAATGGCTGAGGACGAAGGAGGTGATCTGGGGAAACACCAGCGGCTGGGTCGCGTACTGCAACGGGTCACGCATATACAGGCGGGTGTCGTTTTCGACCCCAACCGGAAAGACTTCGACGGGACGGAGTTTGGGATAGTCCATGTGACTCCTCATCTCGGCTCAGGGTTTGGCTCAGGGCTCAGATACGCCCGCATACATAGAAGGTTTCCAGCCCTGGGGCAAGCGAGCGCCGGACCGACCAGCGACTCAGTTTCACAGTTCCCGGCACCGCTGCCGGTTCGGCGTCTTCTCCTCGGTTCCTCCCAGCAATCCCCACGCTCCCGCGTCTTCCCCTAAAAGAGGGCTGAGGGAGCTTTACCAGACGGGCGGGTTTCACTCAGAGAGGCCTGCTGTCGGAGGAGACGGCTAAGCATGCCACTGCGTGTCTCATCCCTTTACGACCAACGTAATGCCAGCTATGGTCGCAGCCATGATCCGCAGCTTCGGGGACCGCAAGACACGGCGTTTCTTCGAAGGCCGGCGGGTTGCGGTATTCCAGAGCTTCGCCGAACAGGCGACGCGCCGTCTGACGTTGCTGGAC
>WTHE01000089.1 GCA_011523315.1 Candidatus Binatota bacterium | reverse complement strand
GGAGGCGGTCATCTTCGGCGGCCCAGCGCAGCAGCGAGGTCAGCGTCAAGAGATCGGGCGGCCGAAGAGCCGCCGTCCGCGCTGCACGCCCTGCTGCGTCCCCGGCCGCCCGATCTCTTGACGCTGACCTCGCTGCTGCGCTGGGCCGCCGAAGACGACCGCCTCCAGGCCGTGGTCGTCAGCCTGTCACAGCTCGATATGGGCTGGGCTCAGCTCCAGAGCCTGCGCCGGTCGCTACTCACCCTCCGCCAGGCCGGCAAACAGGTGTGGGTCCACCTGGCCGAGGCAGGCATGCGGGAGTACTATCTGGCCAGCGCGGCCGACACGCTCGTGCTGGCGCCGGCCGGCCACCTGAGCGTGCTCGGCCTGGCGACCGAGGTCGTATTCTTCAAGGGCGCGCTTGATACGCTCGGAATCGAGGCCCAGGTCAGCCAGGCTGGTCGCTATAAAGCGGCCGGAGAACCCTTCACCCGCAGGTCCATGTCCGCCGCCCATCGGGAGATGATGGACGGCCTGCTGGACGATGTGTACGACCAAATCGTCGAGGCTATCGCCCGTGGCCGGAACAAGGACAAGGCTGCGGTGCGGGAGTTGATCGATCAGGGGCTGTTTCTGGCTGCGGAAGCGCAGACCAGCGGTCTGATCGATCATGTCGCCTATGCGGACGAGCTGCCCGGGCTGCTTGAGCCGCTGATCGGCGAGGTGAAGCCGATTGAGGCGGCGGCCTACCGACGGCGGCGGACGGGGGTGATACGGCGGCAGCTGTGGCGCGGTGAGGTTCACACCATCGGCCTGATAACGGTCAACGGCCCGATCAAGTACGGCCACACCACCGAACGGGCCGGCGGCGGACGGACGCTTGGCTCGACCGATTTCATTCGCGGCCTGCAATCCCTGGCCGAGCGGTCCAATATTGCCGGCCTGGTGCTGCGCATTGTCAGCCCCGGCGGTTCGGGCCTGGCGTCCGACTTCATGTGGCACGAGCTGCTCCGCGTCCGAGAGCGCATGCCGGTCGTCGTTTCGATGGGTGACGTGGCAGCCTCGGGCGGCTACTATCTGGCCCTGGCCGGGACTCGAGTGTTTGCCGAAGAGGCCAGTATCACCGGCTCAATCGGCGTCATTGCCGGCAAACCGGTGCTGCACAATCTGTACACTCAGCTCGGGCTCAGCAAGGATATTCTTACCCGCGGCCAACGGGCGGCGCTGTTTTCTGATTACCTGGCTTTCACCCCTGCCGAGCAGGAGCGGCTTGACCTCGAAGTGCAGGCGTTTTACCGCGATTTCGTGCACAAAGTCGCCGACTGCCGCGGCCTCAGCCTGGCTGCGGTGGAGCCGCTGGCGCAGGGCCGGGTGTGGACGGGACGCCAGGCCTGGGCGCACGGCCTGGTCGATAGCCTGGGCGGACTTGAAGAGGCTATTGCCGCACTCAAACAGCACCTCGGGGTTGCCCCGGACCGGCCCGTGCGGCTGGTGCGTTTCCCCCGTCCGGCCTCCGTGTGGCGCCTGCCCGGCCTACGACGTTTGCTGCCCAGACTGGGGTTCGGGCCAGACGCTGGACCCGTGGCGGGCAGCCGACCGTGGTGGGAGCGGGATCGAATCTGGGCTATTTTGCCGGTGCCTTTTCGTTTTTTGTAACCTAGGGCGCAGGATTGTGCGAAAGACGGTCAAACCGCTGGTCATCAGCTTGTAATAGAAGGGGGGCTTAGCTATTCTGCCGCCGTCTTTTCACTGGCCTCGGGGACAAGGCTTGAGTTGAATCCGGTCTGTAGCAAAAAACCGTTATCACGTTGAGGAGGGTACACGCATGGCAACGAACCCTGCGGGGGCTCCGCTGGAAAAGCCCGTCCAGGAATTGGACAATGTGGTGATCCGCTTCGCCGGAGACTCTGGCGACGGTATGCAGCTCACGGGCAACCAGTTCACAACGGAGTCTGTTCTGGCGGGCAACGATATTGGCACGCTGCCGGACTTTCCAGCCGAAATCCGGGCGCCGACCGGAACGCTGTACGGGGTGAGTGCCTTTCAGGTCAACTTCAGCAACGACACGGTCTACACCCCGGGTGACGATCTCGACGCGCTGGTGGCCATGAATCCGGCTGCCCTCAAGACCAATCTCGGCGACCTCAAGCCCAACGGCATCGTCATCGTCAACACGGCCGAGTTCAGTCCCGCCAATCTCAGAAAAGCCCAGTACGAGGCCAGCCCGCTGGATGACAGCACACTGGACGGCTACCAGAGCTACCGGGTCGATGTCACCAAGATGACGACCGAGGCGCTCAAGAGCCTGAACCTGCCGAACCGCACGGTCATGCGCTGCCGCAACTTTTTTGCCCTGGGCGTGGTCTCGTGGCTGTTCAACCGTCCCATTGAACCCACCCTGGAGTGGATTCAAAACCGGTTCAAGAGAACGCCTGAAATCGCCGAGGCCAATACCCTGGCGCTCAAGGGCGGCTACAATCTGGCCGAGAACACCGAGCTGTTCGCCTCCTCGTACGAAATCAAGCCGGCCCAGATTGCGCCCGGCACCTACCGCAGCATCACCGGCAATACCGCCACCGCAATCGGCTTTGTGGCCGCAGCCAATAAGGCCGGCCTACCGCTGTTTCTGGGCAGCTACCCGATTACTCCGGCCAGCGACGTGCTGCACGACCTGGCCGAACTCAAAAACTATAACGTCTACACCTTCCAGGCCGAGGACGAAATCGCCGGGGTGGGTTCGGCCCTCGGCGCCGCCTTTGGCGGCGCGGTGGCCATTACCACCACGGCCGGTCCGGGCATGAACCTCAAGGCCGAAACCGTGGCCCTGGCCGCGTCGGTCGAGCTGCCGCTGATCATCACCGATATCCAGCGCGCCGGTCCGAGCACCGGCATGCCGACCAAACCCGAGCAGGCCGACCTGCTCCAGTCCGTGTATGGCCGCCACGGCGAATCGCCGGTTCCGGTGATTGCCGCTTCGACGCCGGCCGACTGTTTTGAGACAGCCTATGAGGCGGTCCGCCTGGCGGTGAAATACATGACGCCGGTGATTCTGTTGACCGACGGCTTTCTGGCCAACGCCGCAGAACCGTGGCTGTTGCCCCGCTTTGCCGATCTGCCCGACATCACGGTCGAGTTCCGAACCGACCCCCAGGGCTTCTTCCCCTATCTGCGCGACGAGGAAACCCTGGCCCGTCCCTGGGTGCGGCCGGGCACGCCGGGACTTGAGCACCGCATCGGCGGTCTCGAGAAAGACTATTTGACCGGCAATATCAGCTACGCCCCGGCCAACCACGAGCAGATGGCGCGGGTTCGGGTCCGCAAGCTGAACCTGATGACCCAGGATATTCCTCCGACCAGGATCGAGGGACCGGACAGCGGCGAGCTGCTGCTCGTCGGCTGGGGCAGCACCTATGGCTCGATTGCCGAGGCGGTCGCCGAGGCGCAGGCCAGAGGCCAGAGCGTGTCGCACGTGCATCTGCGCCACCTGAACCCGCTGCCGACCGACCTGGGTGAGATCCTGGGCCGTTTTGACAAGGTGCTGGTGCCCGAGATGAACCTCGGCCAGCTGGTGCGTTTGCTGCGGGCGGAATATCTGATTGATGCGGTTGGGCTGAACAAGATCCAGGGCCGTCCGTTCAAGGTGTCTGAAATCACGGACCGCATCGACCGGATGCTGGAAAAGTGACCGATGCGCTCTTCCTGAATGCAGCGCTTATCATCGTTCAGCTTTGAGGAGTAGGCTCATGAGTGCAGAAGCGACGGCAAAACTGACCCGTAAGGATTTTGTGTCTGACCAGGATGTCCGCTGGTGCCCGGGCTGCGGTGACTACGCCATTCTGGCCCAGGTCCAGAAAATTTTTCCTGACTTAGGCATTCCCAAGGAAAACGCGGTGTTCATCTCCGGGATCGGTTGTTCGAGCCGTTTTCCCTACTACATGAACACCTATGGCTTCCACACCATCCACGGCCGGGCTCCGGCTATTGCCACCGGTCTCAAGATCTCGCGTCCCGATTTGCACATCTGGCTGGTGACCGGAGACGGGGATGGGTTGAGCATTGGCGGCAACCATCTCATCCACGCCCTGCGGCGCAATGTTGAGCTGAAGATCATGCTGTTCAACAACCGCATCTATGGGCTGACCAAGGGCCAGTACTCGCCGACCTCAGAACTGGGCAAGGTGGCCAAGTCAACGCCCATGGGTTCGACCGACTATCCGATCAACCCGCTGAGCCTGGCCCTCGGAGCCGAAGCGACCTTTGTCGCCCGCTCCATCGACGTTGAGGCCAAACACCAGCAGAAAACCCTCACCCGAGCTGCGGCCCACAAGGGCGGAGCGTTCATTGAGATTCTCCAGAACTGCAACGTGTATAACGACGGCGCCTGGGATTCGCTGACCGATAAGGGGACGAAGGCGGCTAACCAGCTGTTGCTCGAACACGGTCAGCCGATGATCTTCGGCAAAAACAAAGACCGGGGAATTCGGATGAACGGCATGACGCCCGAGGTCGTGCAGCTGGGCAACGGGGTGACCGCCGACGATCTGCTGGTCCACGACGAACATGACCATACCCTGGCCTTTTTGCTCAGCCGGATGACGCCGCCCGCCTTTCCGACCCCGATCGGTGTGCTGTATTTGACCGAACGGCAGACGATTGAGGCGCTGATGGCCAAGCAGCTCGAAGACGCGGTGGCCAAGCAGGGCCAGGGCGACATGGACGCCCTGCTGAACCGGGGCAATGTGTGGACGGTCAAATAGCCCCCGACGTGGCCTAAGACCCTGATCTCCGAGCAGGTGTGGCGTGCCTGTTCCGCTTCGCATCGCCTGTCCCCAGTGCGGGCAGATCCTGTACCGCAAACGCGCGGGTCGGTGTCCCACGTGCGGGACACCGGTCAGCGCCCACGTTGAACAGACCCGCAAACGCGAAGAACGGATTGAAAAAATTCTGGCTGTGGTCGGCACCGGCCTGGTGTTGGCCGTCTTTGTGCTGGCGGGCGGGATCGGTCTGCTCGAGGGCGTGGCCGTGTATGCCATAGCCGGCGCCGCCCTGTTCTATGCCGCCAAAAAAACCTTTACCCCCAACCGCCCGCCCAAGGATTAGCCTATGACCGCCAAAGAACTGCTGCGCATGAATGCCCCCAAGCTGCGTGAGGAAGCGCTCAAAATCCCCAATATCGTCGGCGTTACGGGTATGAAAAAAGAGGATCTCGTCAAGCTGTTGGCCGAACAGCACGGCATCGCCCTGGAAGCAAAGACACCGAGTGCCGAGAGGGCCGACATCAAGCAACACATCGCGGCCATGAAACTCAGGCGTGATGCGGCGATCGAGCGCAAAGCCTACGACGAACTCCACCAGATCCGCCGCGGGATTCGGACCCTGAAGCGCCGCCTGCGCGCGTTTGCCAAGGCGGCCAAGACGCCGCTCGACACGCCGCCGCAGACTGACGCCGCGGCTCAGGAGGCGTCGGCCGAGTAGGTCGAGCCGCGTGGGGATACGAGGCATGAATATCCGCGTCCAGTCACAGGCGGTTACCAAGATCAAAAGCGATATGCTGGTTGTCCCGCTGGCCGAGGGACAGCACGACAACGGGGCTGTACGCGACCTCGACGCCGCCCTTGGGGGCGCCTTGAGGACCCACCTCAGCCACACCGGTTTCAGCGCCAAAGCGGGTCAGCGCGTGGTCTTCCCCACCCACACCCAGCTGCCCAGCCGGACCCTGATGCTGCTCGGTCTGGGAAAAGACGCGGCCGACACCGAGACGTGGCGGCGGAGCGCGGCAAAAGCCCAGGCCGAGGCCGAGGGCCAGCAGGCAAAGCACTTGGCCTGGTTTTTTAGCGACGCACGGCCGGAGGCCGATCTGGCCGCCGTGGTGGAAGGCAGCCTGCTGTCGGCGTACAGCTTTGACAAGTACAAGTCGGACAAGACCCCCAAGCGGACAGCGGTTGACAGCCTGAGTCTGGTCGGACCCGGGCTGCGCAAGACGGTCGCGCTTTCCAGGGCGCTTGAGGCGGCCCGGAAAACCGCGCCCGGGGTGTGTCTGGCGCGCGACCTGATCAACGAGCCGGCGTCGGTGTCCACCCCGTCGTATCTGGCCGAGCAGGCGACGAAAATCGCCCGCGACGGCGGACTCAAGGCCGAAGTCTTCGGCCCCAGCAGGATGAAAACGGCCAAGATGGCCGGACTGCTGGCGGTGGCCAAGGGCAGTGTCGAGGAGCCGCGCTTTATCAAACTGCGCTACACCCCCGAGGGTCGAGCCAGAAAAAAAATTGCCCTGGTTGGAAAAGGGTTGACCTTTGATTCGGGTGGCCTGTCGCTCAAGACGCCCAAATCCATGGAGACGATGAAGCTGGATATGTCCGGCGGAGCGACCGTCCTGGGTGCCATGCAGGTCATTGCCCAGCTCAGGCCCAAGGTGCAGGTCACGGCCTATGTGCCCTCAACCGAAAACATGCCGAGCGGCACAGCCCAGAAGCCGGGCGATATCATCACCTATAAAAACGGCAAAACGGTCGAGGTCCTCAACACCGACGCCGAAGGGCGTCTGATTCTGGCCGACGCCCTGATTCGGGCGGTTGAAGACCGGGCCGATGTCATTATTGACCTGGCGACCCTGACCGGCGCCTGCGTCGTGGCGCTGGGCTCGCGGGTGGCGGGCCTGTTCTGCAATAACCAGGAGTTATCCGACGCGCTGATGGCGTGCGGCAAACAGGCCGGCGAGGCGTTCTGGCCGCTACCGCTGGTCAAAGACTATAGAGACGACATCAAAAGCTCGGTGGCCGACATCAAGAATATCGGTGGCGGCTCCGGCGGCGCGATTGCCGGCGCCTTGTTTCTCGAAGAGTTTGTCGGCGATACGCCCTGGGCGCATCTCGATATTGCCGGCCCGGCTTTTACCCAGAGCGCCCTGCCCTACAGCCCGCGGGGCGGGACCGGCTTTGGGGTGCGGACCCTGGTGCGCTACGTGATGAGCGTGTGAGCCACGGCGGGCGAGAAGGCATGCCGAGCCGTGGGCAGGCCCGAGGCGGGTCTGGCTGTGATCGGACGGGAGCGGGAAGTGTGACACTCCCGCGTGTATGTCTCGGCCTGCTGATCTTGTACCTGGCGGCTCATCCCCGCAGCGCCTCGGCACTCACCCTCGCCGCCTGGAATCTTGAACACCTCAACGCCGCCTCCCATGTCGGCTGCGTCCCCAGACGCGACGCCGACTACGAGGCCATACGCACACAGATCGCGCGTCTGGGGCCGGACCTTGTCGCCGTACAGGAAGTTGAAAACGAAACCGCCGCCGCCCGTGTGTTTCCGGCGACCGACTGGCAGGTCGTGCTGTCCTCGCGTCCCGAGGTTGGGCAACGCGCGCCGTGTCGGGAGCGGCCCGATGAGCGCCTGCGCCATCAGGCGACGGGGTTCGCCATACGGACAGGTGTCGCATTTCGGCGCAACCCGGACCTGAGCAGCCTGGCCAACTCCAATCCCGACATCCCCTGGGGCACCGACATCACCATACACCAGGGAGCCGGCCTGCGCCTGCTGTCGGTCCATCTCGTCTCGGGGTGTTGGGGAGCAGAACAGGACCGGGACGCCGAACGCGCGGCCATCTGCGAAACCCTCCGGCTTCAGGTCGGTGCGCTCAAGTCCTGGGTCGAGGCCAGACAGGCGGAGAACATCCCCTACGCCATTCTGGGCGACTTCAACCGTCGCCTGGCGCTTGACGGCGATTGGGCCTGGCGCGTCCTGTCGTCGGCCCGGCTCGGCCTGCATCTGGCGACGGCTGGACTGCCGACCAGCTGCGATCCACGCTACACCGCCCTGATCGATCATATCGTTGTGTCGGGCGACCTCGTGAGCAGGATTGTTCCAGACTCCCTGCGCGAGATACCCCGGCTGGGAGACCATCCGGACCATTGTGCGATCATGCTGAGCTTACGTCTCGGGACATAGATATGCCCAGCTTTGCCCAACTCCAACGCCAGATCGTCGGCTGCGCCCGCTGTCCCCGGCTGGTGGACTATCTCGCCCGCATCTCTCGGGACAAGGTCAAGCGCTACCGGGAGTGGACCTACTGGGGAAAACCGGTGCCCAGCTTCGGAACCCCCAAAGCCCAGCTGTTAATTGTCGGCCTCGCCCCGGCCGCCCATGGCGGGAACCGGACCGGGCGGGCGTTTACCGGAGACCGCAGCGGCGACTGGCTGTACGGGGCGCTGTACGCGGCCGGGTTTGCCAACCAGCCGACCTCCAGCCGCAGGAACGACGGTCTCGTCCTGCGCAACTGTTGCATCACCTCGGCCGTGCACTGCGCCCCGCCGGACAACAAGCCCTCGCGCGAAGAGTTTGCAGCCTGCCGGCCCTACCTGGTCCAAGAGCTGCAACTGCTCAAACGTGTCCGGGTGGTGGTCGCCCTGGGTCACATCGCGTTTCAGGCTTATCTGAGCGCCCGCCGCGAACTCGGCCTGTACGTGCCGTCTCCCAAACCGCGCTTCGGCCACGGCGTCAGCTATGATCTTGACGGGATAACGCTGATCGGCTCGTATCACCCCAGCCAGCAGAACACCTTCACCGGGCGGCTGACCAGAGACATGTTCCACGCTGTCTTTCAGCAGGCCCGCCAACTCATCGACCAGCCCTGAGGTCGGTCTTGAGGTCGGCTGAGCGGCGCGGCTCAGGGGAAAATCGCGTTGATGACCTCGTCGATGGCCCGCTGCGAGTCCACGTCATCGGTCAGCGAGCGCGACACCGCCACCGAACACGCCCGCCGGGCCGAGACCCCCTGGCCCATCAGGTGTCCGGCGTAGATGAGCAGCCGCGTGCTCACCCCTTCTTCGAGACCGCTGGCCTTGAGGTGGCGGACCTTCTCTCCCAGCCGGGCCAGATCGAGCGCGGTCTCCAGCTCCAGGGTGCTTTCGTGGGCAATCACCTCGGCCTCTTTATCGCGCGGCGGATAGGTGAACTCGATGGTCACGAAACGCTGGCGGGTGGAGTGCTTGAGGTCTTTGAGAATGCTCTGATAGCCCGGGTTGTAGGAGATGACCAGCAGAAAATCGGAGTGGGCCTGCTGGATTTCGCCCTTTTTGTCGATGGGCAGAATCCGCCGGTGGTCGGTCAGCGGGTGGATCAGGACGATCGTGTCCTTGCGGGCCTCCACGATCTCGTCCAGATAACACACCGTGCCGAGCCGCACGGCCTGGGTCAGCGGCCCGTCAATCCAGACGGTTTCGTCGCCCTGAATCAGATAGCGTCCGACCAGATCGCTGCCGGTCAGATCCTCGTGGCAGGCAACGGTGATGAGGTTGCCGGGTACCTCTTCTTTTTCTTCCCGCATCAGCATGTGGGCCATATACTCGACAAAGCGCGTCTTGCCGCAGCCGGTCGGCCCTTTGAGCAGGACGGGCAGGCGGCACTCGTAGGCCGCCCGAAAGATGTCAACCTCATCGCCAATAGGCAGATAGAATGGAGCCTGTCCGTTGGTGTCCGTCATGATGTTTCCGTGTGCAGCGTTTCCATGACACTGCGGGTCTCAGCGTCAATCAGTTCGACAATGACACTGTCGTCAATATTATTGTTCTTCTTGGCCAGCCCGATCTGGATCCGCAGCTTGGCCAGAAAACGGTTGCGAACGTCCGGGGGCATACCCTGGATCGGAAAATTTTGCAAATAGACTCTGGCGCCGGCCGGGGCCGACCACTCGATCCGGGCCACTTTTGGGCCCATGATATCGTGCGAGTGGAAGAGCTGTTCGACCGCGTGCTGAAACGCGGTGCGCGGCTGGGCCTGAGGCGGGGCGGCGCCGTTCAACTGGGCCAGCACGTGGTCCACCCGGTCGCGGATGCGTTCGTCGTCGGTCAGGGCTCTGGCCCGCTCCAGGCTCTGGCGGGCCTGGGTAAAATCCGCCTTTTCCCGGTAGGCGATGCCCAGGTTGAAATGCGCCTGAAAGAAGTCCGGGTTTGCGGCAATCACCGTCTGATACTCGGCAATGGCCCGGTCTGCCCGGTTGGTGTACAGGTACATCGTCCCCAGATCGGTGCGAACGTTTGCGTCGCCGGGCCGCAAAGCCAGGTAGCGCTCATAGTAGCCGATGGCCTTGGTATGCTCCTCAAAGTCGTAGTACACGTTGCCGATGCCGCGCAGCGCGGTCGGGTCGTCGGGCGCCAGCTCCAGCACGTGTTGATACGAGGACAGGGCTGCGCTGCGGTAGCTGGCCTCGAGCTGGGAGGCCCGAAACTGGACCTCGGCCAGGCGCCGCCAGGTCTCGGCCGAATCGGGCTTGGCGTTGGCCTCGTCAACCAGGCTGGCAATCTGCTGTTTGGCGTCGTCGGGAATGCTGATCGGCGGATGATCCTGGGGCAGGGCTTGCGAGCCGCCCGAGCTGGCCGGGCCCTCGGCGACAGCAACGACCGGGAAGGGCTGTGAGCGCAGCACGAAGACCCACAGGCCGACGCCAATAGCCAGGTATGCCGACAGCACAACCAGTCCGGCAAACAGGGAGTGGCGGGCGGCCGGTGAGGCCGGAGCCTGGGTGGCCGCCCGGCCGTCTTTTTTGCCGGGGACTTTTGGGGCGCCCGACAGCGCCGCACCACACTCGGTACAAAAGCGAGCCTGGGGAACGGTCTGGACACCACACTGGGGACAGAAACGCATTGCTGATCACCTTTAGCAGTTGGCCGGCGTGGTCTTCAAGATACGCCCCTCCAGGTCTATCAGGAACGGCCCGCAGCGGCTAGGTCCGGCCTCGTGCCAGACCATTACCATTGACAGGACCGAAGCCGGCTAGGTAAGGTGCTCCCGTTTTCCTCTGGAGGGTGTATGGCGAAAAAAGCCGATCCACGCTTGGCTGCGGGCAGGAAGCTGATAGACGGGTGGGGCATCAGTCTGGCTCGACTCCAGGACGGGAGCGTGTCGCTCGACGAGCTGCAAGCCCGCCAGGGGCAGGACCCCGGGGCTGATCTGGCTCTGGCCGCCCTGCTCGGCGATCATCCCGTCCCCCAGGCCGCCCAGCTACTGCTCGACTGGGAGGCGCGCAAGCCGAACAAAACCCTGCGGCGGGCCATCCACCGTGCGCTGTACAAGCTGTCACAAAAAGGCGTAGCCATCGACCGGCCCGAGCAGGAGCCGGCCAAGTCGATCCTGACCCCGGTTGAGCCCGAGGGCTATCTGTCGTCCATGGACGGCCACGGGGACCGCCTGGTGTGGCTGGTCAAGCCACGCATCGGGGGCGGGCTCCACTACCTGTCGGCTCTCATCAACGAGCCGGACGGCATGCGCCGTATTGAGGCCACCGAAGTCAACCGCAAGGGCATCAAGCTAGCCCGCCAGGACCTTGCCGAGCGCTATCAGATCGCCCTGGTTGGAGCCCCCTGGCGCTACTGTGACTTTCTCATGTCTGAGGGCTATGAGCGGGCTCAGGCAAAAGGCCAGCCCGAGCCACCGGGCCCGTCGGGACAGCCTATTGACGCCTACCCGGCCCTGCGCTCCCACCTGCTGTCCAGCCCGGCCGAGGCCAGCCCGATGCCCCCGCCTGAGGGCATTGATCCGGCCGAGATCGCCAGCCAGGACAACTGGCTCAGCACCTCCAGCCAGCTGTTCGAGGAGCCCGACCTCCAGCGCTGGCTGCTCGACGAGGAGCAGGCCAAGCCGTATGTCGAGCAGATGACCCAGGCCCAGGACAGCCCCCTGGTCCTCAACAAATACCAGCAGCAGGACCGCGCCCAGGGGATTATCGACACCGTGCTGGTCGAGCTGTTCAGCGGCGACAGCGCCCGGACCTATGCCCGGCGTCTTGAAGAGACCGCGTTTCACCTAGCCGCCCGCTCCCGTTTCGATAGTGCCAAGCGTGCCCTGGCCGTCGCCCTGGCCCTGCAAAAAGACGGTGGCAAAGGCATTCCGTTTTGCGAAGATCTGGTCCGTCAGAGCATTGCCGTGCACTATAACGAGGAGCACCCGCAGGAGCAGGAGAGCGAACCCGGCTCGCTGATCATGAAGCCGGCCGATTTCGCGGCCCGTATGCAGGCTGCGCGGCGCCAGCAACGGCAGACGTGGTAACCTCC